>NZ_JBICYJ010000009.1:0-206852 GCF_043200835.1 Kitasatospora sp. NPDC048365 | reverse complement strand
ACCGGTGGGCCGGTGGTCGGGCACGAGCCGACGGAGCTGGCTGCTTCGCCGTCGGGTGGGCCGGGCGAGGAGACGGAGTTTGCGGCCGAGCCGCCGCCCGGGACGGGGTCTGCGCCGGCCGGTGGGGACGCGGGGGACGAGACGCAGCTTTCGGAGGGGGAGAGCGGCGGCGGCGGGTGGGGGGCGGCTGCGGCGGCTGCCGGAGCGGCTGCGGCGATGGGGTCGGCGGGGTGGACGGGGGCGCCGAAACCCGGGGCCGAGGAGGACGGGGCCTGGTCGGAGCCGCCGCCGTCAGGTGGGTCGCGGGGGTCGGAGCCGCCGCAGTTCGGGGCGAGCGGGCCGTCGTGGCCGCCGGCCGGGATGTACGGGGACTCGCAGGCGTCGGGGGAGCAGCCGGTGGGGCCGCCGTCCGGGCCGCTGTCGCCGCAGGGGTCGGGGCAGGGCACCGCGCCGGCCTCGGTGCCGTCGGGCGGTGCGGTGGTGCCGCCGGCGGCCGGCGGGAGCGGGGGCGGGAAGCCGCCCGGTGAGCCGCCGCTGCGGGAGGTGCCCCCTGGTGGTGGCGGGGGCGGCCGGCCGCCGTGGTGGCGGAACCCGCGGATCGTCGCCGTGGGGGCGGGTGTCGCGGTGGCGGCCGTGGTGCTCGGCGTGGTGTTCGCGAACCAGTCGTCGAACAGCGGGAGCGGCACCACCACCCAGGCGGCCGGCAGCGAGCAGGTCGCGTTGCAGCCGGTGGCGGCCGTCGGACAGGACCCGTTCACCGGGTCGGTGGCCAATACCGTGGCGACGTCCGCGTACGCGTCCGCGCCGGCGACCAGCTACTCGGCGTCCGCGTCCAGCGCGGGCGGCGAGGTGGTGAACGGCGGCACGGCCGGCCTCTACGGCGGCAGCCAGAAGCTGGCCAGCTGCGACGTGCCGAAGCTGTCCGGCTACCTGAAGGAGAACCCGGACAAGGCGCAGGCGTTCGCGAAGGTGGAGAGCATCACGCCCGACGCGATCGACGGCTACCTCAAGGGCCTGACCCCGGTGGTGCTGCGCGCCGACACCCGGGTCACCAACCACGGCTACCGGGACGGCGCGGCCACGCCGTACCAGGCGGTGCTGCAGTCCGGTACGGCGGTGCTGGTCGACTCGTACGGCGTGCCGCGGGTGCGCTGCGCGTGCGGGAACCCGCTGCTGCCGCCGGCGTCGGTGACCGCCTCGCCCTCGTACCAGGGCGAGGCGTGGTCGACGTTCAAGGGCACCGATGTGGTGATCGTGCAGCCCGCGCCGGCGCCGGCCGACGTGATCGTGCTGACGGACCCGCAGAGCGGTGGGCACTTCGACCGGCCGGTCGGGACGACGGGCGGCGGCGACTACAGTTCGTCGGCCTCGCCGTCCGGTCCTTCGTCGGGGCCGTCCTCGGGTCCGTCGTCCGGCCCGTCCTCGGGCAAGTCGCCGGCGTCGCCGGGTTCGCCCGGGTCGTCGCCGTACAGCCCCGGCTCGCCCGGCTCCTCGCCGGGCTCGGCCCCCGGGGCGCCGAAGTCGCCCGCCTCGCCCGCTTCCGGGGCGAGTTACGGGAGCTCCGCGCCGGGCGGATCCGCGTCGGGTGTGAACTCCTCGGGTCCGGTTGGTGGGGTGTCCGCGAATGCCTCGGGCAGCGGGGACTAGCGGCGGCGCAGGCGTGGCATGCTGGGGCGGTGATCCTCGCCGACGACGCGCACTACCTCCAACTGAGTCCGGTGCGGTACCAGTTCCCCACGCCGATGGGCAACGAGTTCGACGACAACTGGCTGATCGTCCGGGGTGACGTGACGACCCCCGGCGGGAGCTGGCGGTTCGCCGACCCGGCGATGCTGCGCTTCGAGGCGGAGGGCGTCCCGCGCTGGCTGCGCGCGGTCGCGGACCGGCGGGTGCCGGTCACGGCGGCCGACGACGAGGACGGGCGGGTGGAGTTCCTGGAGCCGGTGCTGGGCTTCAGCCTCGCCGCCCGCGACGAGCGGACCGCCGTGGTACGGGTGCACTTCGCGCTGGCCGCCGCCCCGCCCTGGGCGGAGGAGCACGAGCAGACGGCGCTGCCGTCCGCCGTGGTGGAGATCCGCTGCACGGACCGGATGCTGCGCGCCGCCGCCGACGAGTGGGCCCGCGAGCTCGCCCGCCTCCCGGAACGCTGACCGGCCCGCGCGGCCGACCGGCACACCGCCGGACGGCTCGCAACCCGCGGACGGCCGCCGCCAGGTCGCAGCCGTTCCCGAGCTGTGGGTGGGGGGCAACGGCTGCGTACGATCGAGGGCATGAGCACTGTGAGTCCGTACGAGATCTCCACCGACCCGGATCGGGTGGACCTGGATCTGGTCCACCACTGGCTGTCCACCGGCGCGTTCTGGGCGCTCGGGCGCAGCCGGGAGACGATCGGGCGGGCGGCGGCCGCTTCGATCAACTTCGGTGCGTACGACGGGGAGGGGCGGCAGGTCGGGTACGCGCGAGTGGTCAGCGACCTGGCGACGTTCGGGTGGCTGTGCGACGTGTACGTGGAGGAGGCGCACCGGGGGCGGGGTCTGGGGACGCAGCTGGCCGAGGCGGTCCGCGACCACCTGGCGCCGTACCGGCTGAAGCGGCTGCTGCTGTCCACCGTCGACGCCCACGAGGTGTACGCCCGGGTCGGGTTCGAGCCCTTCCCGTACCCGGAGCGGCTGATGTACATCCCCGGGGCGGGCGGGTGACCGCGCCGGTGGCCGGCAAGTACGCGCGGGTCGAGCGGGAGCGGCGCTTCCTGCTTGCCGGGGCGCCCGACCCGGCCGGGGCGACGGCGGTGCGGCGGATCACCGACCGCTACCTGACGGGCACCCGGATGCGGCTGCGGGCCGTGGAGCAGGAGGGCGTGGGCGAACGGGTGTGGAAGCTCACGCAGAAGGTTCCGGCGGAGCGGCCGGGCGGCGGCGCGGTGCAGGGGCTGATCACCAACACGTACCTGTCGGAGGACGAGTACCGGGTGTTCGCGGCCCTGGAGGCACGGGAGTTGCGCAAGACCAGGCTGAGCCTGCCGCCGCTGGGCGTGGACGTCTTCGACGGGCCGCTGGCCGGGTTGGTGCTGGCCGAGGCGGAGTTCGAGGACGACGCGGCTGCGGCGGCGTTCGCGGTACCGGCGGGGACGGTGGCCGAGGTGACGGACGACCCGCGGTTCACCGGCGGCGCGCTGGTCCGCACCGGGCGGGCTGAACTCATCGCTCTGCTGGGCGAGTTCGGGATCGGTGCCGCCGGGTGAGGTGGTGCCCGAGGAGCGGGGCGGACCGGAGATCGAATCGCAACCGTGTGGCGCTGGACCGGGCCGTTGCGGTACGACCATAGTGGGCCGACGGTTCGAGACGGGGGACGGTGGGCTGCGTGGGCCGGGTCAGGTACGTCGATTTCCTGCGGGGCGTGGCGATCGTGATGGTGGTGCTCGGGCACTGGGTGATCACCGCCCTGGTCCGCCACCCGGACGGGACGATCACCGCGCCCGAGCTGCTGGCCACGGTGGGGTGGACGCAGTGGCTGACGCTGCTGTTCCAGATCATGCCGGTGTTCTTCCTGGCGGGCGGGTACGCGGCGGCCGGTTCCTGGCGCCGGCACCGGGAGGCCGGCGGCGGGGCGGCGGGCTGGATCCGCGGCCGTGCGGTGCGGCTGCTGCTGCCCGCGGCGGCGTACGTGGCGATCGCGGTGGCGTGCCTGGCGGTGAGCCGCGCGGCCGGGGTGGATCCGGGGCTGCTGGGCATGGTCGGCTGGGCGCTGGCGATGCAGTTCTGGTTCCTGCCGGTCTACCTGATCGTCAGTGCGCTGACGCCGTGGCTGTACGCGGCGTACCGGCGCTGGGGGCTCGCCGCCCCGGCGGCGTTGGCGGTGCTCGCCGTGGCGGCGGACCTCGTCGACCTGGCGGATCGCGGGAGCTGGATCGGGTCCGCGAACTACGTCCTGGTGTGGGCGGTGGCCTACCAGCTCGGGTTCGCTTGGGAGGACGGCCGGTTGGCGGCGCGCCGGCCGCTGCTGTGGGCGGTGGCCGGGGCCGGGGCGGCGGCGTTCGCGGCGCTGGTGGCGTACGGGCCGTTCCCGGTGAGCCTGATCCTGGTGAGCACCGAGGAGGTCGGCAACACCGACCCGCCGTCGCTCGCGATGCTCGCCTGGGTGCTCGCGCAGTGCGCGCTCTGTCTGCTGGCGGCGCCCGCGATGGAGCGGGCGCTGCGGGCCGAGTGGCTGTGGCGCCTGGTCCGGCCGCTCGGCCGGGTGTCGATGACGTTGTACCTGTGGCACATGGTGCCGGTGCTGGTGGCGGCCGCCGCGTTCTACCTGACCGACCTGGCGCCGGAGCCGGTGGTCGGCTCCGGCGCGTGGTGGGCATGGCGGCCGGTGTGGATCGCGGTGCTGGTGCTCTTCCTGGTCGGGCTGCTGGCGGTGCTCGGGCCGTTGGAGCGGGCGCTGCTGCGGGTGGGCGGTGCGGTGCGTCCGCAGGCCGAGGTCCGGCAGCCGTACGCGGTGCTGGCCGGACTGGCCGGACTGGCCTGCGCGGTCTGGGCGCTGACGGTGTGGGCGGGGGAGGGGCTGGCCAGGACGGGTGCCCCGGCGGGGTGGACGGTGGCGGGGTTCGCCGCGGGGACGGCGCTGGTGCTGCTGCCCCCGGCGCGCGCGGCGGTCGCGCCGGAGGCGGCCGGGACGGGCTGACCCGGGCCGGGCCCGGGTCAGCCGGTGGCGCGGCTCAGCCGGGGGTGGGGGTCAGCCGCCGACGCGGGTGAGGTCGGCGAGGGCGTCGGCGGGGCGGCGCAGCGTGGTGAGCAGGCAGGCGCGGTCGAGCAGGGCCTCGGCGAGCCGGCTGCCGTCCGGGTCCAGGCCGTGGGCGGTGAGCAGTTCGGCGAGCGCGACGGTGCCGTCGGCCGGCGGTAGGGCGGGGTCCAGCTGCCACCACCCGGGGCCGGTGGTGATCCTGGCGGTGATCCCGAGGGCGGTCGCGGCGGTGAGACGCCGGTGCAGGTCCACCAGGGGGCGCAGGTGGGTCGCGGGGTCGGCCTCGGCGAGCGGGCCGAGCCGGTCGACCCGCTGCCGGAGGTCGGCGAGCCGGTCCGCGACCGCGCGGCGGGCGCGGGGTGTCCGGAAGCCGTCGTGCAGGAAGAAGGCCGGCTGGTCCGGGTCGGCGGCGACCATCAGTTGGTCGGCGCACCCGTCCGGATCCACCGTGTAGGAGCGCTGGTCGGTGACCGCGGCGAGGTGCCGCAGGTGCGATGCCGCATCGGCGCGGGCGCCGGCGGCCTTGGCGGTCCGGCCGTCGCGGTCGAGCAGTCGGGCGTGCTGGATCAGTGCGCGGACGGCGAGGACGGGGTGCCCGTCGCTCTCCGTCGCCGCGGCGGCGAGCCGGGCCGCGTGCTCGCCGTACGCGAGGTGGGCCTCGGCCGGACGTCCGGCGGCGCTCAGCAGGGCGCTCAGCTGCGGCAGGTACCGATCCCGGTCCCACGCGGTGGGCGGGAGCACACGGCGCTGCTCGTGGAGGGCGTCGGCGGCCTCGCCGAAGCGGCCGCACCCGGCGAGGGCGGTGGCGAGCGCGTACAGGGCACCGGCCAGGAAGGCGGGGCCGCCGGACGACCGGGCGAGGTCGACACGGTGCCGACTGAGCGTCAGCCACTGCTCGTGGTCGTCGAATTCGGCGTGCATGGTCTGGAGCGCGTCGAGCGCGGTGTGGAGCGCGGGGTTGCGGTCCGGGTTGTCGGGGTGGAGTCCGTCCGCCGCTTCGAGGGCCTCGGCGAGCAGGGCGTGCCGGGCCGCGTGGTCGTCCAGGACCGAGTGGCTGAGGTGGACGAGCGCGCGGGTGAGCTTGGGGCGGTAGACGGCGGGCGAGGCCGGGGCGAGGAGCCGGTAGGCCCAGACCTGCTGGAGGAGGGTGGGCTCGTCGGTGCTGAGCAGCAGGGTGCGGGCACGGGTCGTCAGGTCGTCGGTCATCAGGGTCCCCCTTCGTCCGTCCGCTCCGCTGCCCCGCCGGACGGCGGGGCAGCACGACGCGGCACGTCGGCTCCCCGGGCAGGGGAACCGACGCGCGGTCAGGAGTGGATGCGGACGAGTCTGCGGGTCGACGCGGGGCCGGGACAAGATCGAACCGACGTGCTCTCGGTCCTACCGCCGGGGGCGGTCGACCGGGCAGAATGGAATCGACACTTTCCCGCGGACCCTAGAGTTCCAGCTGGTACTGGACCGTGGTGTGGGTCGGCCGGTAGCCGAGGGCGTCGTTGACGGCGCGCATGCCCGTGTTGGACCGGGCGGTGTCGGTGAGCAGTCCCTCCAACAACGGCTGCTCGGTGAGTGCCCAGCGGATCGACTCGGCCTTCATCCAGGCGGCGAGGCCGCGTCGCCGGTGCTCGGGCAGCACGCCGGTGCCGTAGTGCTGGGCGTCGCCGGTGCGGGACTGTGGGACGACCAGCTCGGTGAAGCCGACGATCGAGCCGTCCGACGCGTCCACGGCGGCGACGGTGTGCAGGAGTTCGCCGCGGGCGGCGACCTTCTCGGCGATCGCCCGGACCAGCTCGGTGTCCCAGGTGACGGTGCCGAGGTCGGCATCGTCCATCGCCATGTCGTCCATCGCCCGGCGGGAGGCGGTGAAGGTCTCCAGCAGCGCGTCCGGCACGGTGCCCACCCAGGAGACCAGGCGGTAGCCGGGGTGCGGCCGGGCCACCAGCGCGTCCAGGGCGCCCCGGTCGGTGTCGGCGAGCGGCAGGCGGGAGTACAGCAGGGTGAGGACGGCCCGGAACCCGCGTGCGGCGAGGAAGGCGTCGGCGGGGGTACCGGCCTCGGCCTGGGCGAGGACGGTGCGCCGGCCGCGCTCGCGGGCGGCGTCGATCGCGGCGGCGAGCAGTGCGGTGGCGGCGCCCCGGCGGCGGTCCTCGGGCCGGACGTCGATCGTCAGCTCGACGAGGTGCTCCTGCCCGGCGGCGGTGTAGAGCCGCAGCGCGGCGGTGCCGGCGGGCGCGTCGTCGGTGCGCCAGCGCAGCAGGTCGTCGGTGTCGGTGGGGACGGCGGTGACGGTCGGGGTGGTGCGGAGGGTCAAGGCGGCTCCAGCCGGTGCGGTGATCGTTTCGCGAGCACGCAATCACCGGGACGCCGCTGTGGCAAGGGGTTTTGGCGGAGGCTCAGGCCAGGAAGGCGCGCAGCAGGGTGGCCGTCGCCTCCAGGTGCTCCTCGGTGGTGCGCCGGGCGCCGGCCGGGTCGCCGGCCAGGATGGCGCGGACCACGGCGTGGTGCTGCTCGCTGGCGTGGTCGATGTTGCGGCCGAGCATGGGGATGGCGTTGAGCAGGTCGTTGAGCCGCATCCGGGCGTCGGCGATGCTGGCGGCGAGCGAGGGCGAGCCGGTGAGTTCGCCGATCGCCAGGTGGAAGCGGGAGTCGCACTGCCGGTACTCGCCGGGCCCGGCGCTGTCGGCGTCGTGCAGGCGGCGCAGCAGGTACTCGCGCTGCTCGGCGGTGAGCTCGCGGCGGGCGGCGAGTTCGGCGGCGCCGGTCTCCAGGACCAGGCGGTAGGCGAGCGCGTCCTCCAGTTCGGCGCCGAGGTCCTCGGCGGCGCGGCGCAGCTCGCCGACGTCGGGGGCGGGCGGGCGGTAGGTGACGAAGGTGCCGCCGTAGCGGCCGCGCCGGGACTCGACGTACCCGGCCTGCTGGAGGGAGCGCAGGGCCTCGCGCAGGGTCTCGCGGCTGACGCCGAGGCGGGCGGCGAGCTCGCGTTCGGCGGGCAGGCGCTCGCCGTGGGCGACCACGCCGAGTTTGATCGCCTGGAGGAGCCGTTCGACGGTCTCCTCGAAGGCGTTGCCGGTGCGGACCGGGCGGAAGGCGGCGTCGACCTGCCCGTCCATCGGTGCGCGCGCTGCCTCGTCCACCCGGGCATCGTACCCACCCGTTCGGGGCGGGGCGCACCCCTTGACGGGGGTGCCGCCGGGGGTGAACGATACGGCGCATCCTCAATGGAACGGAATCGGACCATTAACCCCCGGGGTTGCGCATGACAGCAGAGCAGCAGTCTCCCGAGCACCATCGCACAGCCGTGTTTCCGGTGGATTCCACCGGCCTCTCCGACGACGAGCAGCGCCTGCGCGAGCTCGGCTACACCCAGGAGCTCGCCCGCTCGATGTCGGGCTTCTCCAACTTCGCGGTCTCCTTCTCCATCGTCTCGATCCTCTCCGGCTGCCTCACGCTCTACGGCATGGGCCTGAACACCGGCGGCCCCGCCGTGATCACCTGGGGCTGGCCGCTGGTCGGTCTGCTCACCCTGTGCGTCGGCATGGCGATGGCCGAGATCTGCTCGGCCTTCCCCACCGCCGGCGGCCTGTACTACTGGTCGGCCAAGCTGGCCCGGCGCAACGGCCCGGCGGCGGCCTGGTTCACCGGCTGGTGCAACTTCATGGGCCAGGTCGCGGTGACGGCGGGCGTCGACTACGGCGCCGCGTTCTTCACCAACGCCTTCCTGGACCTGCAGTTCGGCTTCGCGGCGACGCCGGAGCACACCATCGCGATCTTCGCGGTGATCCTGCTGCTGCACGGGCTGCTCAACACCCGGGGCGTGCGGCTGGTGGCCCTGCTGAACAACGTCAGCGTGTGGTGGCACGTGGCCGGCGTCGCGGTCATCGTCGGGGCGCTGGCGGTCCTGCCGTCCAAGCACCAGTCGGTGGGCTTCGTCTTCACCGAGTTCGTCAACAACACCGGCTTCCGGAGCAGCTTCTACGTGGCCTGCCTCGGCCTGCTGCTCGCGCAGTACACGCTGACCGGGTACGACGCCTCCGCGCACATGACCGAGGAGACCCACGACGCGGCCCGCTCCGGCCCGCGCGGCATCGTCAACGCGATCCTGGTCTCGCTGGTCGCCGGCTGGGTGCTGCTGCTCGGCCTGACCTTCGCGATCCAGGACTACGACGGCGCGCTCTCCTCGTCCACCGGCGTGCCGCCCGCGCAGATCTTCATCGACGCGGTCGGCACCACCGGCGCGAAGCTGCTGCTGCTGATCGTGATCGGCGCCCAGTTCTTCTGCGGCATGGCCTCGGTGACCGCCAACTCCCGCATGATCTACGCCTTCTCGCGGGACGGCGCACTGCCCGGCTCCAAGCTCTGGCACCGGATCGACCCGCGCACCCAGACCCCGACCAACGCGGTCTGGCTGGCCACCGGCGGCGCGCTGCTGCTCGGACTGCCCGCGCTGTGGAACTCCACCGCGTACACCGCCGTCACCTCGATCTCGGTGATCGGCCTGTACATCTCGTACGTCATCCCGACCTTCCTCCGGCTGAGACAGGGCGACGCCTTCCCGCGTGGCCCGTGGCATCTGGGCCGCTGGAGCAGGATGATCGGCACCGTCGCGGTCGGCTGGACGGCCGTGATCACCGTCCTGTTCATGCTCCCGACCGTCAACCCGATCACCGCCGTCAGCTTCAACTACACCCCCGTGGCGGTCGCCGTGGTGCTGGGCTTCGCCGGCCTGTGGTGGCTGGTCTCGGCCCGGCACTGGTTCACCGGCCCGCGCGTCCACGGCCTCGTGCCGCAGGACGGACCGGCGGGCGCACCTGCAGAGGAGAGCACCACATGAGTCAGCCGACCCTGACGCTCGACCGCCTGCGCGAGCTGGTCGCCGAGGGGGCCGTCGACACGGTCGTGCTCGCGATGACCGACATGCAGGGCCGCCTGCAGGGCAAGCGCGTCGCCGCCTCGTACTTCCTGAGCGACGTCGTCCCGCACGCCGCCGAGGGCTGCGGCTACCTGCTGGCCGTGGACATCGACATGAACACCGTCGACGGCTACGAGGTCTCCTCCTGGGACAGCGGCTACGGCGACCTGGTCTTCGTCCCCGACCTCGGCACGCTGCGGATGGTGCCCTGGCACCCGGCCACCGCGATGGTCCAGTGCGACCTCGCCCACCACGACGGGCGGCCCGTCGCCGTCTCCCCCCGCCAGGTCCTCAAGCGCCAGCTCGAACGCCTCGCCGGCCACGGCTGGACGGCGCACGTCGGCACCGAGCTCGAATTCATCGTCTTCCGCGACACCTACGAGCAGGCCTGGGAGAAGAACTACCAGGCGCTCACCCCGGTCAACCAGTACAACGTCGACTACTCGATCCTCGGCACCGCCCGGATCGAACCCCTGCTGCGCCGCCTGCGCAACGAGATGGCCGGCGCCGGACTGGTCGTCGAATCCGCCAAGGGCGAGTGCAACCTCGGCCAGCACGAGATCGCCTTCAAGTACGCCGACGCGCTGCGCACCTGCGACAACCACACCGTCTACAAGACCGGTGCCAAGGAGATCGCCGCGCAGGAGGGCCAGAGCCTGACCTTCATGGCGAAGTACAACGAGCGCGAGGGCAACTCCTGCCACATCCACCTCAGCCTCCGCGACGAGGCCGGCCTCCCCGTCATGCCCGGCGACGGTCCGCACGGTTTCTCCCGCGCCATGGAGCACTTCCTCGCCGGACAGTTGGCCTGCCTGGCCGAGTTCTCCCTCCTCCTCGCGCCGAACATCAACTCCTACAAGCGGTACGTCGACGGGAGCTTCGCCCCGACCGCCGTCGCCTGGGGACGGGACAACCGGACCTGCGCGCTGCGGGTGGTCGGCCACGGCCCGTCCCTGCGCTTCGAGAACCGCGTCCCCGGCGGCGACGTCAACCCGTACCTCGCGGTCGCCGCGCTGATCGCCGCCGGCCTGCACGGCGTCGAGCAACAGCTGGAGCTGGAACCGGAGTTCACCGGCAACGCGTACGCCAGCGACGCGCCCCGGGTGCCCGCCACCCTGCGCGACGCGGTCGCCCTGTTCGAGAACAGCGCCGCCGCCACCGAGGCGTTCGGCAAGGACGTCGTCCAGCACTACACCCACGCCGGACGGACCGAACTCGCCGCCTACGACGCCGCCGTCACCGACTGGGAGCGCCGCCGCAACTTCGAACGCCTGTAAGGCCCATGACCTCAGCCGAGCTCGATCTCCGCGCAGCTGACCACCGCGCCGAAGCGCGGCAGATCGAGCCCGACGGCCGCCTCGTGCTCGGCGGCGGTCAGCCCGGCGAGCGCGTCCTCGGGGAAGACCAGTTCGTAGCCGTGGTCGGCGGCCGCCCGGGCCGTCGACTCCACCCCGAGGTTGGTCGCGATGCCGGCCAGCACCACCGTCTCCACACCCCGGGCGCGCAGGAGCCCGTCGAGCTCCGTGCCGTAGAACGCGCCGATGGTCCGCTTCACCACGACGGCGTCGGCGAGCTCGGCGATCTCCGCCACCAGCCCGCTGCCGGGCGGCTGTTCGGCGACCCCGGGCCGCTCCACCCGGACCGCGACCACCGGCGCGCCCGCCGCCCGGAAGCGTCGCGCCAGCTCCGCCGACGCCGCCACCACCTCGTCCCCGCTGCGCGGTTCGAGCGGGAGCGCGGCGATCCGCTCCATCAGGTCGATCAGGACGAGGGCGCAGCGGCTGCGGTCAAGGGTGGTCACAGTCGCAGGTTAGCCGACGGATCGCACCCGTACCTCCTCTTGCCCCAATTGGTTTGCGATGCAAAGCTGACTGCATGACAGACGCATCGATGCCTTCCGGCACGCCTCGCGAAGTCCTCTCCGAGCTCGGCGACTTCACCCGCCGGGTCCGGACCGCCCAGCGCGGCACCTGGTTCCCGCTGCTCCTGCTGGGCGCCCTCACCCTGGGCGGCATCCTGGTCGGCCGCCTGACCTTCCGGGTGAGCACCGTCCCCTGCCCGGCGGAGGGCAGCTGCACCCTGGTCCACCAGGGCTCCCCGGTCTACTGGGCGTTCGGATTCGCCGCCGTGTACGTCGCAACGGCGGCCTTCTACCTGCGGCGCGCGCGTCGGCGCGGCGTCGGCACCCGGGTCCGGCCGTACGTCGTCACCGGGATCGCCCTGGTCGGGCTGGTGGCCGCCACCACCTTCTGGGCCACCCGGCACGGGATCCCGCAGCCCGGCACCCCGCTGGACTTCTGGGGGCTCCACCTCGACCCCGGCGCCGGGACGACCCGTTTCCTGGAACGACTCACCGGCAGTGCCCTGACCGTCGGGGTTCCGCTCCTGGTGCTGGCCCGGGTGGAGCGCAGCCCCGTCCTCCTCCTGCTCGCCGCAGCGTGCCTGGCGATCGACCTGGTGCCGCTCTCCACCGGCTGGGCGGGCATCGACGCGACCTCGCCCTGGTCGGCGCTGCCCCGCTACGGCGTGCCCGGCGCTCTGCTGCTGCTCGGGGCGCTCGGCTTCGGCCTGGCCGAGCGGATCGGACGGCGCGCCGCCCGATGAGCACCGCACCCGAGCAGCACCCCGTCAACGGCCTGGACGACGTGGTCCACCAGCGCGTCCGGCTCGGCATCCTCACCGTCGCGCACCAGGCGCGCCGGGTGGAGTTCGGCTTCCTTCGCACCACCCTCGGACTGACCGCCGGCAACCTCAGCCAGCACCTGTCCGTCCTGGAGAAGGCCGGCCTGGTGAAGGTCGAGAAGGGCTACGAGGGCAAGCGCGCCCGCACCTGGCTCTCCCTCACCACGGCGGGCGACCGCGCGCTGCGCGACGAGGTGGCCCAGCTCAAGCGGCTGATCCAGCAGATCGAGCAGCCCGAGCAGCCCGGCGGGGACGCACAGCGCCGAGACGCACCGCCCTGACCGACCGGCCCGGCCGGCCCGACCGCCGCGTGCTCAGCCCGCGATCCCGTCCGGGACCGGCTCGGCCCCGCCGAGCTCGTCCCGGGCGGCGCACAGCAGCCCGATCTCGCTCTCGAGGCGGTGGCGCGAGCCGAGGTGCAGGTCGTTGACATGGATGAGCAGGGCCCGCCGCCCGGAGGTCGGGTACGCGTACGCGACCCACTCGGGCGCGAAGGGCTGGCCGTTGGCCTTCATCGGCAGGGTCACGATGTCCTCGATCTCCGTCCAGGCCAGCCGGCGTGTCCGGAACGGCCCGTGGATCTGCAGGCCGGTGCGGTCCGCCGTGGTGCCGGAGCGCGGCAGCGTCGCCGCGACCACGACGACGAAGGACAGCGCCAGGCCGCTGATCAGCAGCTTCGCCCAGACGGGCAGGTCGTCGATCGACCACGCCCCGATCTCGATGCCGACCACCATGACGCCCATGACGACGAGGATCCTGTTCGCCTTGCTCTTGTCCGCCCGGTACTCGCGCGGCAGTGACTGTGCCCCCATGGCCACTCCTCTCCCCGTCCGTCACTCTAATGATCACCGGTGACGGAGGCCGGGCGATTCGAAAATCCTCGGCCCGCCCCCGCGGGTACGGTGGGGAGCGGAACTGACACGACGTGAGGTGGGGAGATGCGCGCGGCGGAACGCCTGCACCGGGTGGCCGTCCTGGTCCTGGACGGGGCGAAGCCGCTGGACGTCGGGATCCCCGCCCAGGTGTTCACCACCCGCGCGAGCATGCCGTACGAGGTGCGGGTGTGCGGCGCGGCGCCGGGCCTGGTGGCGGGCGGCGACGGCCTGTCCTACCACGTGGCTCACGGCCTGGAGGCGCTCGCCTGGGCGGACATCGTGTTCGTCCCCGGCTACCGCTTCCCCGACCGGGAGGACCCGCCGCCGTCGGTGGTGGAGGCGCTGATCGCCGCCCACCGGCGGGGCGCGCGCCTGGCCGCGATCTCCACCGGCGCCTTCGCGCTCGCCGCGACCGGCCTGCTGGACGGCCGCCGGGCCACCACCCACTGGCACTACACGCGGGCACTGGCCGCCCGGCACCCGGCCGTCAACGTGGACGAGAACGTGCTCTTCGTGGACGAGGGCACCGTCCTCACCTCGGCGGGCGCCGCCTCCGGCATCGACCTGTGCCTGCACATCCTGCGCCGCGACCTCGGGGTGGCCGCGTCCAACCACGCCGCCCGCCGCCTGGTCGCGGCGCCCTACCGCAGTGGCGGCCAGGCGCAGTACGTGCCCCGCAGCGTGCCGGAGCCGGTCGGCGAGCGCTTTGCGGCGACCCGCGAGTGGGCGCTGCACCGCCTCGGCGATCCGCTCACCCTGGAGCAGATGGCCCGGCACGCGGCGGTCTCGCCGCGCACCTTCTCCCGCCGCTTCGTCGAGGACACCGGCTACACCCCGATGCAGTGGGTGATGCGGGCCCGGATCGACCTGGCCCGCGAGCTGCTCGAGCGCTCGGAGCGCAGCGTCGAGCAGATCGCCGCCGACGTGGGCCTCGGCACCGGCACCAACCTACGCCTGCACTTCCACCGGATCCTCGGCACCACGCCCACCGAGTACCGCCGGACCTTCACCCGGGGCGACTGACCGCCTCCGGTCACGATTCGATCGTCATGACGCTCGAATCGTGCGTCCACCCCTCGCCATGCGAACGAATCCTCTGTAGCGTTCCGGACATGGACGACATCGACCGGCTGATCCTGCGCGAACTGCAGATCGACGGACGGATCCCGTACGCCGATCTCGGGCCCAAGGTCGGGCTCTCCCCGTCGGCCGCCCGGCAGCGGCTGCAAAGACTGATCGACACCAAGGTGGTGCAGGTCGTCGGCGTCACCGATCCGATGGCGATGGGCGGCCAGGCCATGGGTCTGCTGGGCCTGCGCATCGACGGCGACCCGCGGACGGTGGCGGACGAGCTCGCCCGCCACGAGGAGATCGTCTACTCCGTGCTGACCTCCGGCAGCTTCGACCTCTTCGCCGAGGCGGTCTGCCGACGCCCGCACGACCTGCTGGCCTTCATCAACGACGTGGTGCGGCCGATCGAGGGGGTCACGGCGGTGGAGAGCTTCCCGTACTTCGGGATCCACACCCACCGGTTCCTCTGGGACGTGCAGTGACACCCGCCGAACGGCACACCCTCCACCACCGACCGATCCAGGATCCCGGCATGCCCCACAGCCAGCCCGCCACCCTCGACTTCTTCGCCCACGGCGCCCTGCCCGCGCCCCGGATCGGCACCGAGCAGGCCCGCAACCTGGCCGCCGAGCACTTCGGACTGCGGGTGCACGCCGAGGAGCTGGGCAGCCAGCAGGACGCCAACTTCCTGCTGCGCGAGGCGGACGGCACGCCCGTCGCCGTCCTCAAGGTCGCCAATCCGGCGTTCACCGCGACCGAGGTCGACGCCCAGGACACCGCGGCCGACCTGCTCGCCGCCGCACACCCGGACCTCCGGGTGGCGACCGTGCTGCGCGGCCCGGACGGCACCCGCCGCAGCGCGGTCGTCGACACCGAGGACGGACCGGTCACCGCCCGGCTGTTGCGCTACCTGCCCGGCGGCGCGCTCTCCGGCCCGCGCCACCTCTCCCCCTCGATCGTGGCCGCGATGGGTCGGATCGCCGGGCGGGTCGGCGCCACGCTGCGGGACTTCCGCCATCCCGGTCTGGACCGTGTCCTCCAGTGGGACCTGCGGTACACCGACCAGGTCGTCGCCCGGCTCCTGGAGCACATCACCGAGCCCGAGCGCCGAGCGGCCGTCCTGACCGCCACGGGCACCGCCTGGACCACGGTGTCCTCACTCGCCGCCCGGCTGCCCATGCAGCCCGTCCACCTCGACCTGACCGACGACAACCTGGTCCGCGACCCGCACGGCCGGCTGCCGCAGCCGGACGGCGTCATCGACTTCGGCGACCTGACCACCAGCTGGGCGGTCTCCGAGCTGGCCGTCTGCCTGTCGTCGATGCTGCACCACCGCGGCATGGAGCCGCACCACGTCCTGCCCGCGGTGCGCGCCTTCCACCAGGTCCGTCCGCTGTCCGCCGACGAGGCCGCGGCGGTGTGGCCGCTGACCGTGCTGCGCGCCGCCGGGCTGGTCGCCAGCGGCCGCCACCAGGCTGCGGTCGACGCCGGCAACGCGTACGTCCGGGCCGCGCTGGAGCGCGAGTGGCGGATCTTCGAGCAGGCCACCGCCGTACCGTCCGCCGTCATGACGGCGCTGATCCTCGACGCCATCGGACTGGACTCGCCCGAACCGACCGCAGCCCCGGTCCCGGGCGCCCGCGGCAGCCTGGACGCCTCGGTCTCCGCGGCTCCCGACGCCCCGCCCGCCCCCACGCCCCCCGTCCCGGCCCGTCCCCGCGCTGCCGTCCCTCGCACCGCCGACACCCGAGCGCGGGCCGAGCACCTCGCCGTCGGCCACCCGCTGCTGCACGGACCCGGTCCCGCGGACATCGGCCTGCTCGACCTGTCGGCCGAGTCCGAGGCCATGGACCGCGGCGCCTGGCTGGAGCCCGGTACCGAGGACCGGCTCGCCGCCGCACTGCTGGCCGACGGCGCCACCGCCGTGGCCACCCGGTACGCCGAGGCCCGGCTCACCGCCGCGCCGGCGCTCTCCCTCTCCTCCCCCGCCACGGTCGCCACCGGCATCGATCTGTGGACCGGCCCCGCCACCGAGCTGCGGGCGCCCTTCACCGGCGAGCTGCTGGTCTCGGCTCCGGGCCGCGCGGAGCTGCGCTGCGGCGGCCAGGTGCTCGAAGTCGACCTCCCCGCCACGATCTCCCCGCTCCCGGTCACCGGCGCCGCGCTCGACGCGGGCGACCCGATCGCGGCGCTGCCGGCCGGCAGCCGGATGCACATCACCCTGCGGTCCGCCGACGCACCGGCCGTCCCGGCGCTGGTCCGGCCGGAGTACGCGGCCGGCTGGCTGGCCCTCACCGCCGACCCGTCCCCGCTGCTCGGCCTGCCCGCCACCGGCGCCGACGGCCGCCCGGACCTGCTGGACCGGCGCAGCGCCTCCTTCGCAACCGTCCAGGGGCACTACTACGCCGACCCGCCGCGGATCGAACGCGGTTGGCGCCACCACCTGGTGTCGACCGAGGGCCGCTCCTACCTGGACATCGTCAACAACGTCACGCCGCTCGGCCACGCCCACCCCGGCGTGGAACGGGCGGTCACCCGGCAGTTGCGCCGGCTGAACACCAACTCCCGTTTCCACTACGCCTCGGTGGTGGAATTCACCGAACGGCTGGCCGCCCTGCTCCCCGAGCCGCTGGACACCGTGTTCCTGGTCAACTCGGGCTCCGAGGCGGTGGACCTGGGCATCCGACTGGCGATCGGTGCGACCGGTCAGCACGACGTGGTCGCCCTGCGCGAGGCGTACCACGGCTGGACGTACGCCTCCGACGCGATCTCCACTTCCCTCCAGGACAACCCGAACGCGCTCTCCACCCGCCCGAGTTGGGTACACACCGTGGACTCGCCGAACTCCTACCGGGGCCGCCACCGGGGTGAGCGGGCGGCCCGCTACGCACCCGAGGCGGTCCGGCTGGTCGAGGAGCTCGCGGCGTCCGGCCGGCCGCCGGGTGCTTTCGTCAGCGAGAGCTACTACGGGAACGCGGGCGGCGTGCCGCTGCCGGACGGCTACCTGGAGCAGCTGTACGCCGCGGTGCGCCGGCACGGCGGCCTGGCCGTCGCCGACGAGATCCAGGTCGGGTACGGGCGACTCGGCGCATGGTTCTGGGGCTTCGAACAGCAGGGTGTCGTCCCCGACATCGTCTGCGTGGCCAAGGCCATGGGCAACGGGCACCCGCTCGGCGCGGTGATCACCTCACGGGCCGTCGCCGAGCGCTACCGCGACCAGGGGTACTTCTTCTCCTCCACCGGCGGCAGCCCGGTCTCCAGCGTCGCCGGTCTCACCGTCCTCGACGCCCTGCGGGACGAGGACCTCCAGGGCAACGCGGTGCGTACGGGCGGGCGGCTCAAGGAGCGGCTCGCGGCGCTCGGCGACCGGCACGGGATCGTCGGCGCGGTGCACGGCTCGGGCCTCTACCTCGGCCTCGAACTGGTCCGCGACCGCGTCACCCTGGAGCCCGCCACCGAGGAGACCGCCGAGCTCTGCGACCGGATGCTGGACCTCGGAGTGGTCGTCCAGCCGACCGGTGACCACCTGAACATCCTGAAGATCAAGCCGCCGCTGTGCCTCGACGCCCAGGCGGCGGACTTCTTCGCCACCGCCCTCGACCTCGCCCTGACCGAACTCTCCGCCGGCCGGTAGCCCGGTCGCCGCCCTGGCGAGATCCTTTCGAACCGTGGCACTTCCGCCCATGCCACGGACGCGCCCGACGAGCGAGGCTGGTGGCAACGCAAAGGAACGGAAACGGGAGAGAAACCCCCATGACTCGCATCGCCGTCAACGGATTCGGTCGCATCGGACGCAACGTCGTGCGGGCCCTCATCGAGCGGGACAGCAAGCTCGAGATCGTCGCGGTCAACGACCTCACCGAGCCCAAGGCGCTCGCCCGCCTGCTGAAGTACGACACCACCTCCGGCCGGCTGGGCCGCCCGGTCGAGGTCGAGGGCGACACCCTGGTGGTCGACGGCCGCCGCATCAAGGTGCTGGCCGAGCGCGACCCGGCCAACCTCCCGTGGGCCGAGCTCGGTGTCGACATCGTGCTGGAGGCCACCGGCCGGTTCACCGCCGCGTCCGCCGCCCGCGCCCACCTCGACGCCGGTGCGAAGAAGGTCCTGGTCAGCGCGCCCTCCGACGGCGCCGACGTGACGCTCGCCTACGGCGTGAACACCGACGCGTACGACCCGGACGTGCACACCGTCGTCTCCAACGCCTCCTGCACCACCAACGCGCTGGCCCCGCTGGCCGCGGTGCTCGACCAGCTGGCCGGCATCGAGCACGGCTTCATGACCACCGTGCACGCCTACACCCAGGAGCAGAACCTCCAGGACGGCCCGCACCGCGACCCGCGCCGCGCCCGCGCCGCCGGCGTGAACATCGTGCCGACCACCACCGGCGCCGCCAAGGCGATCGGCCTGGTCCTGCCGAACCTGGACGGCAAGCTCTCCGGCGACTCGATCCGCGTCCCCGTCCCGGTCGGCTCGATCGTCGAGCTGAACACCACCGTCTCCCGCGAGGTCACCCGCGAGGAGATCCTGGCCGCCTACCGCGCCGCCGCCGAGGGCCCGCTGGCCGGCGTCCTGGAGTACTCCGACGACCCGCTGGTCTCCGCCGACATCACCGGCAACCCGCACTCCTCGATCTTCGACTCGGAGCTCACCCGGGTCGACGGCAAGCACGTCAAGGTCGTCGCCTGGTACGACAACGAGTGGGGCTTCTCCAACCGCGTGGTCGACACCCTCGACCTGCTCGCCGCGAACTGACGCGGCGGCCCGCCGCTCAGCGGCGGGCCGCGAGTTCCTCCGCGGTCGGCGGGTTGGCGCCGGCCCGGGAGACGGTGACGGCGGCGGCCGCGGAGGCCGCCGCCAGCGCCGTCCCCACCTCCGCGCCGTCCGCCAGCGCGTCCAGCACCGCCGCCATGAACGAGTCCCCGGCGCCGACCGTGTCCACCACCTCGACCGGCACGGCCGCCGCCCGGACCTCGCCCTCCGCGGTCAGCGCGAACGCGCCCTCGCCGCCCCGGGTCACGATCACCGTCCGCGGACCCGACGCCAGCCACCGGGCCGCGCTCTCCCGCACCGGGACATCCGGGTACAGCCACTCCAGGTCCTCGTCGCTGGCCTTCACCACATCGCTCAGCGCCACGCACTCCTCCACCGCCGCGACCCCGGCCGCCCGCTCGCCGAACAGCGCGGGCCGCACGTTCGGGTCGTACGACACGCTCGCCCCCGCCGCCCGCAGCTCCCGCAGCAGCCCGCGCGCCACCGCACCGCCCGGCTCCACCACCGCCGCGATCGACCCCAGGTGCACCCGCGGCGCCCGCGGCAGCACCGCCGGCCGGCGCAGGCTCCAGCCGATCGCGAACTCGTACGACGCCTTCCCGTGCCCGTCCAGGGTGACCACCGCCACCGGCGTGTCCACCTCCTGACCGTCCGTCAGGACCTCGACCCCGGCCCCGCGCAGGTGCGCCCCGATCAGCGCCCCCATCGCGTCCTCCCCCACCTGCGTCAGCAGCGCCACCCGCCGCCCCAGCCGCGCCAGCCCGAACGCCACGTTCGCCGGACTCCCACCCGCATGCGGCCGATCCGCCTCCCCGGGCACGCGCACCACGTCGGCGACGCACTCACCGATGACGAGGAACTCGACGTCACCGGCGCCGCTCGACTCACCCATGCTGCGAACCCTTCGGTACCCGGACGGGACGCCTGCCGTCCCTCGACCCTCGCACCGTACCCGGTCCACGACCGCGGCTCCCTCCGGGGAGAATCATGAGCTGTGCACATGGGAATCTCCGGTTTCGATCCGCTGCCGCGATGCACGCCCACAGGACAGCGACGCCGTCGCCGTCGAAGACGGCCCGCACCCTGGTAGCGGCCGTCTCCGGCCCGAGGGCACCGCCGGTCGCGGCGCCCCGGGCGAGCCTGCCGCGCAGGAACCGGCCGCGGTCGAGCTGTGCGCGGACGGTCTGGACTGCCGGGTTACCCCGTATCACCTCACGCGGAGGCAACCGACCGCGGGAAGGCGAAGACGCCGTCCGGGTCGTACTGTCGTGCGACGCGCTTCAGGCGCGGCAGGTTCCGGCCGTAGTACTCGCGTCCCCAGTCCGGCTGGTCGGCGTCCAGGTAGTTCACGTACGCGCCGGAGGTGCCGAGCCGCACGAGTCCCTCGCGGATCGCGTCGACCGTCTCCGTCGCCGCCTGCTGCCCGGCGGCCGTCGTGCCGATGTAGATCTGCACGCTCGCCGAGGCCGCCCGGTGCGGGAACGCCGTTGCGTCCGGGGCGAGTTCGGCGACCGCGCCGCCGAGCGAGTCGAACAGCAGGTCCACGCCGGGCCGCCCGGTCGCCAGCGCGTCCACGCCGGCGGAATCCAGCGGGCGGCCGATCATCTGCGATCCGGCGACGAACCCCGTCCGCTGCAGCACCCCGCCCTCCCAGACCGGGTGGCACTGCTCGATGGTGTCGGTGAAGCAGCCGGCCATGTACTTCATGGCGTTCAGGTAGTCCAACTCCCGTACGCTGCGGGTGGTCGGCTGCACTCCGGCCGCCGCGACGAGCCGGTCCAGCTGCGCGTCGGCGCCGGCCCGGTCGCCGACCCAGCAGGCGACGACCTTGGCGCCGGGCGGCGTGCCGCCCGACACCTGGCAGCTCGCCCACATTTCGAACGGCGCCATCGCGGACCACGGCTGCCATGCGCCGAGCACGTCCGCCACCGAGCCGCGAGGGAAGACCAGCGAGGCGACGGTCAGCAGCGGTGCGGGCTCGGTCCGGAAGTCGAACTCGGTGACCACGCCGAAGTTGCCGCCGCCTCCGCCGCGCAGCGCCCAGTACAGGTCCGGCTCGCTGCTCTCGCACGCCTGCCGCAGGCAGGCGTCGGCCGTCACCACCCGCGCCCCGGCGACCCGGTCGCAGGTCAGTCCGTACTTGCGGGCGAGCACTCCGATCCCGCCGCCCAGGGTCAGGCCGCTCACGCCGACGGTCGGGCACGACCCGGCGGGCATCAGGCGCCCGGCGGCCGCCAGCGCCGCGTACACCTCGATCAGCCGCGCCCCGGCGCCGACCACCGCCGTGCCGTCCGGCCGCACGTCGATGTCGGCCATCATCCGCAGGTCCATCACCAGACCGCCGTCCGGCACGCTGTATCCCAGGTAGTTGTGCCCGCCGCTGCGCGCCGCGATCGGGATGCCGTGGCCGCGGGCCGCTTCCAGGCACGCCTGGACGTCCTCGGCCGAGGCGCACCGCGCCACCGCCGCCGGGTACTGGCCGTCGTACAGCTCGTTGAACCCGAGCCGCTGCACCGGGTAGTCCGGGTCGCCGGGCATCACGAGCCGCTCACCGAGCCGCTGCCGCAGTGCCTCCCAGTCCGGCGGCACGACGGGGCGCCGTCCCCGCCCGGGCCAGGCGTCCACGCCGGGCCGCGGCACGCGCCCGTACGCCACCGCTTCGCGGCCGCCGGCCAGTGCCAGTGCCCCGCCCGCGCCCAGCGCCCCCAGGAACCCCCGTCGCCCGATCGCCATCCGTCCACTCCTGCCACCAGCTCCGGCGCGCCCGCCGCGCACCCGACGCGCCTCGATCGTCCCCGACCCGTCCCTTCCTCCCCCGCGCAACGCGCCCAACCGCGGACACTCCGGCCCCACCGTCCTCCCCATGGCCCACAACCCAGGTGACATCCCGTCACCACGACGGCCCGGCACCTACCCTGTCGGTGTGTGGGCGGGCGCGGTCCGCCCGGTTCCGGAGGGAGGCGGCCGGCTGTGGCGCGACGCGACTACGAGGACGACCCGGACGCTCCGACGCCGAACAGTCTGGTGCCGGCCGCCTCGGTGGTGGTGGTCGACGGCGCGGGCCGGATCCTCCTCCAGCGCCGGAGCGACAACGGCCTGTGGGCGCTGCCGGGCGGCCGGATGGACCTGGGCGAGTCCATCGGCGGGTGCGGCGTCCGCGAGACGCGCGAGGAGACCGGGATCGACATCGAGATCACCGGGATCGTCGGCACCTACACCGACCCCGGGCACGTGATGGCGTACGACGACGGCGAGGTCCGCCAGGAGTTCTCGATCTGCCTGCTGGGTCGCCCGCTGGGCGGTGAACTCCGGGTCTCCGACGAGTCGTTCGAGGTCGGCTGGTTCACGCCCGGGCAGACCGACGGGCTGCCGATGGTGCCGAGCATCCGCAAGCGTGTCGCCGACTGGCGGTCGGGGCGGTTCCCGGTCGTACGCTGACTCTCCGTCCGCGGCGGCCCGGCCCCTCCAATGGCGCAAAGCACTCGATCCGACGGATCGTCATCCGCTATGGTCTGGCGTGAATTCGCCGTGCGGAAGCAGGAGTTCAGCTCTGGGGGGAGCTTTGCGAAGACTCGTCCGCTCCACGCCGTTCACCATCGTCGTCAGTGTCCTCGCCGTCGTCGCCGCGCTGGTCGTCGCACTGTCCCGGCCGGGGCCGTCCCGCGCCTCGGCGACGGTCGACCTCCCGCTGCTTCCGGCCACCGAGCCACCGCGCGCGACGCCGACCCCGACGCCGACGCCGAGTCCCACCCCGACACCAACGCCCCCGCCCACACCCACCCCGTCGCCCTCACCGCCGTCCCCGTCCGCGTCGCCCACCGCGCACAAGTCGCCGACCCGGACGCCGAGCCCCACCAGGACGGTGACCCGCACGCCCACGGCCACCACCTCGACCCGCCGCCCCACCTCGACCGCGCCGGCCACGCCCTCGCAGGCGTCCGCCACGCCGACCACCCGCCCGCCGGGCCCGTGCAGCGCACCGAACCGCTCCGGCCCGTACCAGGCGACCTTCCTGAGCCCGTGCGAGGGCGCCCGGGTGCCGATGGGTGTGGCCGCCACGGTCCGGGTCACCGCGTACCCGCCCGAGGACCAGGGCGGGCTGGTGGCCGTGATCACGGTGCTGTCGGACGAGAGCGGCGCCCCGCAGGACACCCACTACACCTTCGCCGCCAGCTACCCGCTCGCCCTGGCTCCGGTCGCCTCGGATCCGCACCGCAGCGTCGTGAACTACACGGTGGGCACCAAGTGCCACAGCGCGACCTTGGCCCGGCTGGAGATCTACCGCCTCACCAAGTCCGGCCTGGAACAGGCGACGGCGACCTGGAAGCAGTCGGTCGCGGTCGCGCTTCCACCGGGCAGCACGCTTCTGGACCACGTGACCGTTCAGCGCACCGACGACTGCTGAAGCGAGGAGACCACCATGCCGGAGCAGCCCCGCACCGACGGCGAGGACCCGGAGGGCGGCAGACGCACCACTCCGCCCGCTCCACCCACGTCGTCCGCTCCGCGCCGCCCGAGGCCGGACGGGCCGGAGGACGAGCGGTCCGAGCCGAACGAGAGCGACCCGGACGCCCCGCCCTCCGACCCCCAGGAGCGGGCGCTGACCAAGTACCGCAACCGCATCCTCGCCGCCGCCGGGGTGGTCACGGCGGTGACCGCCCTGGTCGCGAATCTCGGCAACTTCCGCACCTCGATCCACGACGCGATCTGGCCGAAGCCGTCCCCGCCGGCCACCTCGGCAGCTCCGGCCCCGGCGCCCGGCCCTTCCACCACGTCCGCGCCGACCCCGCCGACGGCGGCTCCGTCGCCGACCCCCACCGAGGTCTGCGGCCGCACGCCTGCCACGGCGCCGTTCACGGCTTCGTTCGCCAGTCCGTGCCAGGGTGCCAGCACTCCGGCGCCGTGGTTCTTCCTGACCGTCCGGGTACCGGAGTTCCCTCCGGACGACGGCTCGCGCGGGGCGATCGCGGTGACCGAGCAGATCCTCGGCACGGGCACGGGCTCGCCCAACAACGCGAAGCCCCGCTACGCGGTGTACTTCGTCACCAAGGAGTCCGCCGCCCGGCTCGGACCGGACCGCACCTGGATCAAGGACGTCGGCGCCTACAAGGAGTGCGAGTTCGGCGCCGCGACCTTCTCCCTGCACTACCTGACCGCCGAGGGCTACCGGACCGCGCTCGACACCTGGAAGCCCGCGCAGCCCATCACCATTCCGCAGAACAGCATCCTGCTGGACGAGGTCGACCTCAACCTCACCCGCGCTTCGACCTGCCCGCCGATCGGCTGACCGCTCGGCCGGCCGCTCGGCCCACCGTCCGCCGTCGCGCCCTCCGCCGGAGAGCGCGACGGCTCGTCGTACTCAACTCCCAAGCCTGCCTGGCCTGCTGTGCACCGGCGTCGCCACCGTACAGCGCCCGCTCGGCGAGCGCGGCGAGCCGGCCGACCGGGTCGATGCCGACCTCGGCAGCGGTCCGGCCGAACGTCCGGGACGGGTCGCGTCCCGCACCCGGGATCCGCCGCGCCACCTCCTCCCACGCCGCCAGCACCTGCTGCGCCGCCGAACCCCGCCGCCGCACGCGTGCCAGCCGTACCCGCCGCCACACCGGACGCGCGCCCGCGGCCACAATCACCGCGGCCACCAGCACCAACAGCCAGGGCAGTTCACGACTCCACCCCGTGCCGCCCACGTCCACGGACTCGGTGCGGTCATCGGGCGCGCTCGCGGACGGGACCGGCGTCCCGGAGCTGATCGGCTTCGCTCCCGGCACCGGGTCGAAGTCCACCCAGCCGCCCTCGTACTCGATCTGCGCCCACGCCAGCGCGTCCCCCGCGGTCACCGCGACCGCGCCGTCGGGTCCGGGCTCGACGGCCCGGTACCCGGCCACCACCCGCGCGTTGAAGCCGAGCTCGCGGGCCGCCAGCGCGAACGCGGTCGCGAACTGCGCCCGGTTCGCTCCCCGCCCGCCGGCCAGCGCCACCAGCGCCTCGCACCCTTCCCCGCCACCCGCGGCCGGGTCCAGCAGGTAGGTGCCGCCGGTGAACTCGGCCTCCAGCAGGCCAGGTTGCCGCTCGGCCCCGCCACCGCCCCGCACCCGCTCGATCACCGGGCCGAGTACCCCGCGCGCGCACCCGGGCAGCCCGGACGCGCCGCTTCCCACCACCGGCCGTCCGCCGCCGCCTCCCGCCGCCACCGCCACCCGGTACGAGGGCAGCTCCCCGCGCGCGTACAGCGCCTCCAGCTCGGCGTCTCCCAGCAGCCCGGCCGGCCCGGCACCCGCGACACCGGCCCCGCGCACCCCTCCCGGGTGCGGCAGCAGCCGGACACCCGCCTCCTGCAGGGTGACGGCCGCCGTTCCGCCACCGTCCGGGGCCGCGCTCACCTCCGGCACCGGCCCCAGCGCCGGCCGCGCACTCCAACCGCCGTCCGGCGTCCAGCTGTTGTACGCGAGCAGCACCCACCTCGGCGGACGCTGGGCCAGTGCTCCGGCGAGCACCGCGCGGAAGGCCGGCTGCGGACCGCGCGCCGCGAGGACCGGCACCAGGTCGAGCGGATCGGTGGCCGGATCGACGGCACCCGGCGGCGCGACCCGCGGCACCGCGCCGTGCACCTCGGGCAGCGGGACCTGCGCCGCACCGGCCATCGCCACCACCGCCGCGAGGACCGCCAACCCCAGCCCGCCCAGCACCCGCCGCCCCCACCCCCCGGCGCGCGAGGTACCCACCAGCACCGCCACCAGCAGCACCGCCGCCGCACCCGCCACCACCGACGGCCGGAGCCCTCCCACCCCGGCCAGCGCCGCCGCCGTCATGACCGCACCCCCGCGAGCAGCGCCGCCAGCTCCGACGCGCCCCCGACCGTCGCGGCCCGCGCACCGGCCAGCTCCCTCCAGCCTCCCGGCGCACCGCCACCGCCGCCACCGCCGTCCTCCGGACCGCCACCGCCCGCGGCGCAGCGGATCGCCCGTACCGTCCCGAACCGCTCGGCCAGGACGCGCAGCCCGCCGCGCCGCGACTCCAACGGGCGCGTGCTCACCAGGTACGCCGTGCCGCCCCGGGCGGTGGCCGCGAGCGTCCGGGCCGCCCGTTCGACGCCACCGCCCCGACCGACCGGGTTGACGTCGGTGAGCCGGTCCAGGACCTCCTCGCGGGTCCGCACCTCGCTCGCGCCGTCCGTGCCGCCGCACCACAGGACGAGCCGCACGCCGACGGCGAGCGCCGCCACCGCCAGGCTCGCCGCGCAGTCCACGGCCGACTCGAAGACCTCGCCGCCGTCCGCCCCGTCGGCCTCGGGGTCGAGGAGCACCGCCACCACATCGCCCTCCCCCGACGGAGGTTGGCGCACCCGGAGCCGATCCGCTCGCAGCCGCCCCTCCAGCGCCGCACCGGCCCGCAGCGAGGCCGGCCAGTGGACGGTGCGCGGATCGTCCCCGGCCACGTACGACCGCAGCGAGTGGAACTCGAACATGTCCTCCGGATCGACCGGCCGCACGGCCGCCGTCCGCGCCCCGGCACCCGCCGCCGACAGCGCCGGCTCCACCACCACCGGCCGGACGAGCTGCTCGAACTCCTCCCCCACCGCGACCCGCCGCCGGACCGTACCGGCCGGATCGCGCCACTCCACCTCGGGTGGTCCGATCCGCCAGCGGCCGCGGTCGAGCGGCGGCGTCAGCAGCGTCGACCCGGCGGTCTCCACCCGGATCGGGCGCCCGGTCCGCTCGTTGACGAGCTGCTCGCCGATCCGCACGGAGGCCGCGCCGCGCCCCCCGTAGCGGATCCGCAGCACACTGCCACGTGCCACCGGCACCGACTCCGCGTCCTCCCGCCGCACCGCACCGAGCCGGACGAACGAGCCCGCCACCACGCCCCACAACACCACCGCCGCGGCCGCGAACCCCAGCCCGACCAGCTGGTGGACGCCCAGCACGGCCCCCGAACCCCCGGTGGCGACCGCCAGGCCCACCACCCGCCACCCTCGCACCGTCAACCCGACCACGCCCGGCCCGCCCTTCAGCACGTCAGCCCCCAGCTCGCAGCTCGCAGTCCCCAAGCCCGGGGTCCATCACGCAGGCACCCCCGACCGCTCAGCCGTCGCCCCTCGCGCCCCTCCACCGCTTGCGCGCCGCGCGCAGCTGCTCGGGCACCGGAACCCGGCCGACCAGCTCCACCACCACCTCCTCGGGCGTCCTCCGGGCGCCCGGTGCCGCGGTGAGCCGGTGCGCCAGCACGGGTCCGGCGAGCGCCTGCACGTCGTCCGCGTTCGGGAAGTCGCTGCCCCGCAGCAGCGCGTGCGCCCGTACGGCCCGCACCAGCGCCCCGCTGGCCCGGACGCTCGCGCCGCGCTCCAGCTCCGCACTCTCCCGGGTCGCCCGAACCACCCGGACCGCGTACTCGACCAGTGGATCGCCGGCCCGCACCAGCTTCCGCGCCGCGCGGATCGCCTGCCTCACCTCGGGGACGCTCAGGGTCGCGCTCAGGTCGTCGACCTTCCCGGCGCGTCCTGCGGCGATGTCCCGTTCGGTCGCCTCGTCGGGGTCGGCGACGCGCACCCGCACCAGGAAGCGGTCGAGCTGCGCCTCCGGCAGCAGATAGGTGCCCTGCAGGTCGACCGGGTTCTGGGTGGCGATCAGCAGGAACGGCCGGTCGATGGCGTGGGACACGCCGTCGACGGAGACCGCGTGTTCCTCCATGGCCTCCAGCAGCGCCGACTGGGTCTTCGGCGAGGCCCGGTTGACCTCGTCGGCGACCACGACGTTCGCGAACAGCGGGCCCTTCCGGAATTCGTCGTCACCGCCGAGCGTCGGCCGCTGGTAGCCGGTCAGTTCGGCCGGCATCAGGTCCGGTGTGAACTGGATCCGCCGGTACGTACCGCCGATGGTCTTCGCCAGCGCCTTCGCCAACGTGGTCTTCCCGTTGCCGGGCAGTCCCTCCACCAGCAGGTGACCCTCGGCGAGCAGGCAAACCATCGCCAGCTCCACCGCCCGCGCGTCCCCCCGGAACACCCGGCGCACCGGCGCCACCAGCAACTCCCGCAGCCGCTCGCCCCACTCCTCGGCTGTGCCCTCCATCGGCGTGCCCCTCCCCAGGTCGCTGCCGTGGCACCCACCCTAGGCATCGACCGGGCCGACCGGAGTGGCCGATTCCAAGCTGTGACGCTTCGTCAACCTCCTCTCAAGCAAGGCAACTTGATCGAACCACCGCGCTACACCGCACCCGTCGTCCCGCCCGCACCCGGGTCGGCCTGCACCGGCGCCCGCCCGACCAGCCGGTTCACCGCCGACGCGATCGCCCCCACGTCCCCGGGCTCGCTCCGCCGCAGGACGAACATCCGCGTCAGCGCGATCAGCACCGGCCCGACCAGGATCGCCATCGGCCAGTAACGGCCCGACGCGCCGAACCAGATCGCCCCACCGATGCACGACAGGCTCACCGCCGCACCCGCCGCGACCCCGACCAGGTGCTGCCGGTGGGCCTTCTCCGTCCGGTCGAGCCGCTCCCGCGACCTGGCGAGCTCCAGCTCGTACTGCCGGTCGGCGTCCTTCAGCTCCAGCAGCCGCCGCCTGTGCTCGTGGTCGGCCTGGCGCATCCGGTACTCGTGGGTGCGCTGCAACTGCGGCTCCATCGCGGCGAACGCCGCCGCGAGGTGGCTCGCCGGGACGTCGGCCCACTCCCGCGCGATCTTGTGCGCCAGCTCCAGCTCCACCGAGCCGAGCATGACCTCGCCCTCCGGCTCAGCCACGGCCCGCCCCTCCCTGTCCGGCCCCGACCGGGCTGTCGTCACTACTGCCTCCGAGGCCTCCCGGCCCGTCCGGTGTCCACCCCCGCGCCTGCGTCGGCGGCGGCCCGACCAGCAGGAACATCTCCGCCAACCCCATGCTGATCAGCCCGGCCGCCGCCGCGTAGTCCTCCGGCGCGTACGGCCCGCCACCCCCCGGGCCCGCACCACCACCCCCGGCGCCTCCACCCCCGGCATCCGCGCCCCCCGCACCCGTCGCGTCCGCCGCATCCGCCGCATCCGCCGCAGCCACCGCGTCCGCCCCAGCCGTCGGCCGCCCGGGCTCCGCGGGCGCCCCCCGGGCCCGGGCGCCCAGGTACTGGTCGATCGCCTGCCGCGCCAGCGCGGTCGCGGTCTCGGCGTCATGCAGCCTCGCCCGCGCCTCCTTCAGGGTGGCCGCCCGGTACTCGCCGCCGTTGGGTGGGCTCTCCAGCCGCACAACCTCGGCGGACAGCCGTTCCCGCTCGGCCAGGGAGTCGGCGAGTTCCTGCCGCAGGGCCATCTCCACGAGGTCGGCCCGGGCGGCGAGGGCGAGTTCCACCAGCCCGGTCGCGCCGTCCAGTCGCCCGACCGCGACCGGAACCCGGCTGCCGAGCACGGACGTTCGCGCCCCGGCCGACGCGGGCAGCCGGCCGAACAGCGGCCCGACCTGCACCAGCAGGTGGCCGCGGTGCATGCCCACGACGCTCCCCGCCACCGACCGGTCGGGGGGCAGCGCATCGGCGAACGCCTGCCACGCCGCCCGGTCGGGCAGCGGCAGCAGCCGCCCGGTCCGGTCGCCCGTCAGTACGAACCGCACGACCTGCCGCGGGCACAGCGGAGCGCCGATCCCCGCCCGGTCGTAGTCGACCGCGTAGCTGTACCCGCCCGCCCCGACCGCCAGCACGTCCTCGGCGACGGCCTCGACCACCCCGACGAAGACGGACCCGGGCTTCGCCGCACCGCCCACCACGCAGCCCACCCCCACCCTCCGTCGATCCGTCGACACGCTACGTTACAGCCGCCCCGGTGCCCGCCGTCACCGGTTCTCCGCACCTCGTGGAAATCCGCTCGCGCCGCCCGGCCCGCCCCGGTGAGACTGCCTGCCCATGGACAGCACCCTCGCCCGCCTCGTCGCCGAACTCGACTCGGACAGCACCGAGACCGCCGAGGACGCCCAGCACGCCCTGATCGCCCGGGGCCCGACGGTGCTGGGCGCGGTGATCGCCGCGACGCCCCGGATGGCGCCGTTCGGTCAGCTGTGCGCGATCGAGGTCTTCAACGCGTTCGACGACGCCCGCCCGGCCGATGTGCTGATCGGCCTGCTGGAGAGCGACAGCGACACGGTCCGCAGCTGGTCCGCGGAGGCGCTGGCCACGCTCGGCATCGTCCGCGCGGTACCGGCCGTCCGGCGCGCGTACGAGAGGTTCCGGCGGCACGGCGACGACCCGTCCTACAGCGAGGGCGTGGCCCTGCGTCAGGCGCTGACCGACCTCGGTGCCCGGGAGCAGGTCCTCCCTCCCCGGGCCGCCGAGCTCCTGCGCGAGGTGGGTGACCGGACGCCCGCCTGGCCGACCGTCCACCTCGCCGAGGTCGTGGGGGAGCTCGCCGCCCACCGTCAGGCGATCCTCTACGCCCAGTTCTGGCACGTGCGATCCGACGGCCGTCTCTCCTGGACCAAGGGCCCCGACCTGAGCTGGGAGGTCGACCGCCGGGTCCCGTGGGAGCAGACGGTGGCCGACTGCCGGGACTACGCCCTGCTGGTCGCCCAGGAGGCCGACAAGGCGCCGGACCTGGTCGCGACCCTCGAATGGATCGACGCGTCGGACCTCTGACCCCACGCCCGCCCACAACGCCCGCGCCGCCGACAACGCCCGAGGGGCCCGCGGTCGCACGACGCGACCACGGACCCCGGAACCACGAACCACGGACCCGGCTAGACCGCCGCCAGGGACGGCACGCCGAGCAACTCCACCTCGCTGCCCCGGTCGTGACGTTCCTGCCAGGTCTGCAGCGCGCTGCGGCAGGCCCGGTCGAGGTAGCGCACGCCGGTCAGGTCGAGGCAGACGCACCGGTCGGCGGGCAGCTGTTCCAGCGTCTCCAGCAGTCTGGGCAGCCGCAGGAAGGTGGCGGTGCCGGTGAGCCGGACCAGCATGGAGCCGTCGGGGCGTTCGCCGACGGTGACCTGGAGCTGCGAGGTGTCCCAGGCGGACTTCAGGACGGCGAGCAGCAGTCCGAGCAGGACGCCTTCGAGCAGGTTGGTGACGACGATGCCGACGGCGGTGGCGACCAGGATGACGGCCTCGCCGCGCTGGGCGCGCCAGAGCGGCAGGAGCTCCTTGACGGGCACCAGCTTGGCACCGGCGTGGATCAGCACGCCGGCCAGTGCGGCGAGCGGGATGGCGCCGAGCGCGTCGGGCAGCAGGACCACGAAGAGCAGCAGCCACAGTCCGTGCAGCACGCGGGAGGCCTTGGTCCTGGCCCCGGCCTGGACGTTGGCGGCGCTGCGGACGATGACGGCGGTCATCGGCAGGGCGCCGAGCACGCCGCAGACGGTGTTGCCGACGCCCTGGGCGAGCAGTTCCCGGTCGTAGTCGGTGCGCGGGCCGTCGTGCAGGCGGTCGACGGCGGCGGCGCTGAACAGGCTCTCGGCGGAGGCGATGAGCGTGAACGCGACCACGGTGCCGAGCATGGCGACGCTGCCGAGGGCGGTGATCTCCGCCATGCCGGGCAGGTGGATCACACCGGCCAGGCCTTCCACCTCGACGCGGCCGATCGGCAGGTCGAGCAGGGCGGTGGCGAGGACGGCGATGCCGACGGCGCCGAGCGGGGCGGGGATCACCCGGATCCGGGCGGGGAGTCTGCGCCAGAGCACCAGCAGGGCGACGGTGCCGGCGCCGACCGCGGCCGCGGCGAGGGCGGATCCGCCGCCGGTCAGCGTGTCGAGGATCAGCCGGGGGGTGCCGAGCAGTTTCGCGACCCCTTCGGAGGGGGCCTTGGCGCCGGCGGCGGAGTAGAGCTGTCCGGCGATCAGGACCAGGCCGATGCCGGCCAGCATGCCCTGCACGACGGACAGCGATATGGCTCTGAACAGTCGGCCCAGCTTCATGGCGCCCATGGCCAGTTGGAGCAGGCCCGCGGCCGCGGTGATGACACCGAGGGCGGCCAGGCCGTGCTCCTGGACGGCGCCGAACACCAGGACGGTGAGACCGGCGGCGGGGCCGGAGACCTGCAGGCTGCTGCCGGGCAGCAGGCCGGTGACGAGGCCGCCGACGATGCCGGTGACCAGGCCGAGTTCGGCGGGGGCGCCGGAGGCGACGGAGACGCCCACGCAGAGCGGGAGGGCGACCAGGAAGACGACGAGCGAGGAGGGGAGGTCAGTGCGGAGTACCGTTCGGTACGCGGAAAGCCGAAGGGCGGGACGACGAGTCATCGGGTCCTCGGTTTTTCAGAAGAAGGCGGACGGCGGCGGGTTACAGCGGCAGGAAGAGGCCGCTGTCGGCGCGGTGCGAGAGCACCAGGCCGGTGTGGATCTCGTAGAACCAGCCGTGGAGTCTGAGTCGACCGTCCGCCAGGCGTGCGGCGATGCCGGGGTAGCCGCGCAGCCGTTCGAGCTGGGCGAGTACGTGGCGCTGCACCGGACCGGCGACGGTCGGGTCGAAAAGGTCGGTGGCGTCGGCGCGCAGGGCGCCGGGGTCGGCGGCGGTGCTGAGCCAGTCGCGGACGGCGGGCACCACGCTGAGGTCGTCGCCGCGGACGACGGCGCCGACGGCGCCGCAGTGCGAGTGGCCGCAGACGACCAGGTCGCGCACCTCGAGGACCTCCACGGCATACTCGATGGTGGCGGCCTCTCCTGACGGCGCGTCAGGACGGTACTCCGGGACGATGTTCCCGGCGGTGCGCAGCTCGAAGAGGTCGCCGGGGTCGGCGCCGGTGATCAGCGCCGGGACGACTCGCGAGTCGGAGCAGGTGATGAAGAGCGCCTGCGGGGACTGGCCCCCGGCGAGTGCGGTGAGGTGTCGGCCGCCTGCCTCCGCGCGCTGCGGGAAGGCTCGGGCACGGTCGATCAGTGGATCCATCGAGGGGGTCCCTCCGTTGACCTGACGGTTAGTCAAGTCAATGTAAAACAAGGGTCAAGCCAAGGCAAAGGCAACCTCGGAAAGTATGTTGTGCCGATTTGGTTAACAGTCTGTTACCTGGCGCGTCGGGGCCACAAGGCCGCACCCCACACTTCGTAAAATCGTCGGAGCGCGCACGTACCATTTCCCGCGCCCGGCGCCCGGATCACTCGGGGAGCGCCGCCCCTTCGGCCTGCTCCGCCGGCTCGACCGGCTGCTCGGCCCAGATGGTCTTGCCCCGCCGGGAGAAGCGGGTGCCCCAGCGGTCGGCCAGCTGACCGACGATGAACAGGCCTCGTCCGCCCTCGTCGGTGCTGCGGGCGCGCCGCAGGTGGGGGGCGGAACTGCTGCTGTCGGAGACCTCGCAGATCAGCTCCCGGTCGCGAATCATCCGCAGCCGGATCGGTGCGGCACCGTACCGCACCGCGTTGGTGACCAACTCGCTGACGATCAGATCGGTCGCGAACTCCAGCTCGGCCAGCCCCCACTCGGCGAGTTTGTGCTCGACCAGGCGCCGCGCGGTGGCGACCACCGCCGGGTCGCCGGGGAAGCTCCAGGCGGCGACCCGGTCCTCGGCCAGCGCCCGGGTCCGGGCGACCAGCAGCAGGACGTCGTCGCGCTGCCGTCCGGGCAGCAGGCCGTACGCGATGTCGTCGACGAGGGCGCGCGGTTCGCGCTCGGGGCGGGCGAGCAGCTGGGCGAGCCGCCCGAGCGGGTCGCTGCCCCGGACGGCGGCGGTCAGGCCGTCGGTGTGCAGCGCCAGCACGCTGCCCTCGGCGAGTTCGAGGGTGGTGGTCTCGTAGCAGCCGTCGCCGAGGCCGAGCGGCTCCCCCGTCACGATCGGGTACGGGACCTGCTCCCCGTCCGGCCCGACGATCAGCGGGCCGGGGTGGCCGGCCGAGGCGCCGACGCAGGTGCGCTCGACCGGGTCGTAGACCAGGTACAGGCAGGAGGCGACGCCCCGGCCGCCGGCCCGTCGGCGGCGGTCCTGCTCCTCGGCGAGCACCCGCGCGGTCTCGTCCAGCCGGACCAGCAGCTCCTCGGGCGTCAGGTCGAGGACGGCGAGGGTGCGCAGCGCGGTGCGCAGCTGGCCCATGGTGGCGGCCGCCTCGATGCCGTCGCCGGTGACCGCGCCGATGGCGAGGCCGACCCGGGTGCCGGAGAGCGGGATGACGTCGTACCAGTCGCCGCCGCTGCCGACCGCGCCGGGCAGGTAGAGGTGGGCGGCGTCGACGGCGGAGAGCCGCTGCGGCTCGCGGGGCAGCAGGTGGCGCTGCAGGGTGGTGGCGATGTTGCGTTCGCGGGCGTAGCTGCGGGCCTGGTCGATGGAGAGCGCGGCGCGGGCGGCGACCTCGGTGGCGAGCTGCAGGTCGTCCTTGTCGAACGGCTCGGGGTGCCGGTAGCGGTAGAGGCCGACCACGCCGAGCAGGGTGTCCTGGACGGTGAGCGGGACGACGATCACGGTGTGGATGCCGGTGGCGAGCAGCGGGCGCAGGCGTTCGGGGTCGGTGTCCAGCCACGGTTCGGACGGGTCGAGATGGGTGATCAGCCGGGGCCGGGCGTCGTCGAGGCTGCGGGTGAACGGGGTGGACATCGGGAAGGTGCTGAGCTCGCCGTGGCCTATCGGGCCGTCGCCGCCGTCGAGGGAGCGGAACGCGGCGCGGCGCAGCGGCGCGTCGGCCTCGACCGGGCCGTGGTGGGCGGGCAGGCCGCGCAGCGGCTCGTCGAGCAGGTCGACGGTGATGGCGTCGGCGAGGGCGGGGACGGCGACGGCGGCGAGCTCGGCGGCGATGCCGGGGGCGTCCAGCGAGGCGCCGATCCGCCGGTGGGCGGCGTGCAGGATGTCGAGCCGGCGGATGGCGGCCTGCCGCTCGGTGACGTCCTCGACGGAGGCGAGGCCGAAGACCTGTCCGTTGTCGAGGCGGATCCGGTACATCGACACCGCGACGGCCATCTCGTGCTCGGGCCGGCCGGGGACGTAGCCGCGGACCAGCAGCTCGCGCACCCGGACGCCGTCGCGCAGCACCTCGCGGGCGAGCTTGTCGAGTTCCCCGGTGGCGAAGTCGGGGGCGAAGTCGGCGACCGTGTGGCCGAGGATCCGGTCGGGCGGGACACCCCGGACGCCGCGGCCGGTGCTGTTGTAGCGGACCACCCGCAGCTCTTCGTCGAAGAGGAACATCCCCTGCGGTGACTGCGCGAACAGCGCTTCGAGCACAGCGGCGGAGACCTCGTCCCGGTCAGCGTCCAGCAACCCCTCACCTCCACCCGTCCCTCCCACCTTCGCATCTGTCCGCCGCCCGGGCATCTCGAGACCGAATCACCGATCGGCCGCCGATCGGGACGACGGTTTCCGTTGTCGTGCGGCGTCCGGTGGATCTCCTAGGGTGGCGGCCACGTACGGATCGGCGGGGGGATCGGCCTTGGACATCGAACTTCGGTTGCTGCGGATGCTCCTGGTCATCGCGGACTCCGGCAGCCTGGGCCGGGCGGCGGTGGCGACGAACTTCTCGCAGCCGTCGGTCAGCGGGCAGCTGAAGCGGCTGGAGGCGCAGTTCGGCGGTCCGCTGTTCGAGCGCGGGAGCAGCGGGGTCCGCCCGACCGCGCTGGGGGTGCGGGTGATCGAGCAGGTACGGGACGTGGTCGCCCGGGTCGACGCGCTGGGGCAGCTGTCGCCGGTGGCGGGCGAGGGCGCGGGCCGGACCTTCCGGTTGGCGTCCACCAACACGCCGATCCTGCCGGGCATGCTGGCCCGGGCCCGGGCCGTGGTGCCCGGCCTGTCACCGCTGGTGAGCAGCGTGTACGCGTCGACGCGGATCGTCGAGCTGATCGAGCGGGGCGAGGCCGAGGTGGGTCTGGCGGCGGACTACCCGGGGGCGGAGCTGCGGCACTCGGCGGCGCTGGCGCACCGCGGGATCGTCACCGAGCCCGGGTTCGTGGCGCTGGCCGCCGACCATCCGGCGGCCCGGCAGGCGGAGGTGGACCTGGCGGACCTGGCGGACTGCGCGTGGTTCGTGACGCCGGACGACGGGGCGGGCTGGCCGGGGGTGTTCGAGGCGGCCTGCCGGGCGTCCGGGTTCTCCCCGGTGGCGGTGCACGAGTTCCTCGGCGACCAGCAGCACCTGCAGGCGATGATCGCCTGCGGGCTGGGGGTGTCGGTGGTGCAGGCGACCATCCGGCCCGCCCCGGGGGTGGTGGTGCGCCCGCTGGTCGGCACTCCCCTGTGGTGCCGGTACGTGCTGGTGTGGAGCCGCGAGCGGGTCGACGAGGAGCTGGCCGGGGCCCTGTTCGGCGCGGCCGCGTACGCCTACCGGGAGCTGATCGCGCAGTCGCCGCACTTCCGGCTCTGGGCGGCCGGCAAGTACCGGCTGCCGCGCAGCTGACCCCACCCCCTCAGTCCCGGTGATGACCTGTCCGGTGCAATGTCATATGACCTGTGACATTGTTCTGTGCTGGATTCGGTGTCAGGATGCTCTGCGCAGCACACCCTCGTGCTCCGTCTGATGCTGCGTGAGCTCCCACTCACCCCCACTCCAGAAGGACTTGCCCGTGCGCCTGCGCATACCCCTCTCCTCGCTGGCGACCGCGGTCGCCGCGTGTTGCGCCACCACCGCCGTGCTGCTGCCGACCGCGGCCTCCGCCGCGCCGGGCGCCGCCGGCGGCGCCAAGAAGGCCCCCGCCGCCACCGCCGCGCCGAAGCCGGCCGGCCTGGGAGGCGTCCCGACCGTCTCCGAGGCCCTCGCCCCGCCGACGGCCCCGATCCCGGCCGCGCTGCTCAGCCAGTCCCTGCTGGGCGAGCCCGCCGCCACCGCCGGCAGCCCCGCCGCCGTACCCGCGCCGGCCAAGGCGCCGTCCGCCAAGCTCGGCGCGGCGGCCGAGGCCGCGGTCGCTGCCTCCTGCACCCCGGCGGACTTCTCCTCCCGCACCGGCGCCGCCCTGGTCTCCTTCGTCCAGGCCTCCACCGTCGACTGCGTCAACTCGCTGTTCAACGTGACCGGCACGGACACCGCCGGCGTCTTCAAGCAGTCCCAGATGCTGGCCGTGGCGAACGCCTTCAAGGCGCAGGCCCCCGCCTACGCGGGCAACAACAGCGGCAACTTCCTGCAGCTGGTGCTGTTCCTCCGGGCCGGCTACTACATCCAGTCCAACAACGCCTCCACCGTGGGCGGTTACGACGCCACCCTGACCGACGCGGTCAAGGCCGGCCTGGACGCGTTCTTCGCCGGCGCCCGCTGGAAGGACGTCAACGACGACAACGGCAACGTGCTCAAGGAGGTGCTGACCCTCACCGACAGCGCCAACATCCAGGGCAAGTACCTGAACGTCTACCAGCAGGTGCTGAACGGCTACACCAACGCCTACAACGCGTTCCCGAAGATGGTGAGCGCGGTCAACTCGGTGCTGCGCTTCCCGCTCTGGCGCGCCAACTGGAACCCGGACTTCGTCAGCGCGCTGAGCGCCGACACCAGCCTGATCCCCTCCCTCGCGGCCTTCATCACCAACCACAAGGACCTGCTGGGCGGCCCCAACGAGGTGCTGGTCACCAACGCGGGCAACGACCTGGCCCGGATCGCCGGCGACGGCGGCGCGGTGGAGACGGCGGCCAAGCCGCTGGTCAAGCAGGTGCTGGACGGCGCCCCGATCCTCGGGGTCACCGGCTCGCTGTACGTGCACACCGCCTACCAGGCGAACTACTACAACGGCGCCAACTGCTCGTACTACGACACCTGCAACCTGCCGGCGAAGCTGACCGCCGTCGTGCTGCCCAACCAGCTGGTCTGCGACAACCGCACCCTGCAGGCGCAGGACCTGACGGCCGCCGAGCTGAACGCGGTCTGCACCAGCCTGCGCGGCGAGGACGCCGCCTTCCACACCGTGGTCAAGGACAACGGGCCCGTCCCGAACCAGTACGCCAAGACCGTCACCTTCGGCATCTTCGCCAACAAGGCCGACTACACCACGTACTCCTGGGCCATCTTCGGCAACTCCACGGACAACGGCGGACAGACCGTCATGGACGCGACCGACCCCAACGGCCGGGCCGTGACCGTGATGTACCGCAAGTCGTGGAACAACACCGACACCGCGCGGGTGTGGAACCTCAACCACGAGTACACCCACTACCTCGACGGCATCTACGACATGAAGGGCAACTTCACCACCCAGACCTCCGTCCCGAACATCTGGTGGATCGAGGGCGTCGCCGAGTACCTGTCCTACTCCTACCGCGGCGCGACCGACACCGACGCGATGGCGGAGGCGGGCAAGCACACCTACAAGCTCTCCACCATCTTCCAGAACACCTACGGCAACTCCGACTCCACCCGGGTCTACCCGTGGGGCTACCTCGCCGTCCGGTACATGCTGGAGAAGCACCCGAACGACGTCGCCACCATGCTCACCCGCTTCCGCGCCGGTGACTACGCCGGCGGGTACGCCGTCTACAACGGCGTCGGTACCTCCTACGACGCCGACTTCGACGCCTGGCTGACCGCCTGCAACGGCGGCGCCTGCTACGCCACCGGCCCGACCTCGCTGTTCAACGCCTCGATCAGCGCCAACACCGTCGCCCTGACCGACCGCTCGGTGCAGACCGGCGGCGGCCAGATCACCGGCTGGCACTGGACGTTCGGCGACGGCAGCTCCTCCGACGAGCGCAATCCCAGCCACTCCTACGCGGCCGCCGGCACCTACACCGTGGCGCTGACCACCACCGACAGCAACGGCCGGATCGCCACCACGCCGCTCGGCGTCACCGTCACCGCGCCGCCGACCACCCTGCCGACCTGCACCGACCAGCGCACCGACGCGATGGGCCAGAACTGCTCCCGCACCGGCCGCGCCCGCACCGCCGGCAACACCGACTACCTGTACGTCTACCTGCCGGCCGGCACCACCACGCTGAAGGTCACCACCTCCGGCGGCACCGGCACCGTGGGGCTGTACTACAACGAGAGCACCTGGGCCTCCCCGAGCGCCTTCACCGCCTCCTCGACCAACACCGGCAGCACCACCCAGTCGATCACCGTCACCAACCCGACGGCCGGCTACCGGTACGTCAGCCTGTACGCGGTCACCGACTTCAGCGGTGTGACCGTCACCACGCAGTTCTGACGGATTCGTGTGAAACCTGACGATCGCTTGACGCGTGCATGTGTGTGACGGACCGTCGTCTCACACAGGAGTACTTCTTGACCGCGCACCTCGCCCGGCGCCCCGTGCGCCGGGCCCTGCCGCTCGTCGCCCTCTCGCTGGCCGCCACCCTGCTGGTCGGCTCGGCGCACGCCGACAGCACCACCCCGGCCGACCCGACCCTGGCGGGCGACCTGGACGCGATCCTCTCCGACGCCCGCCTGGCCAACGCCCAGGCGGGCGTCGTGGTGCTCGACGCGGCCACCGGCCAGCCGGTGTACCAGCGCCAGCCCAACGCCCTGCTCACCCCGGCGTCCACCCTGAAGACGGTGACCACCGCCGCCGCGCTCGACCTGCTCGGCGCCGACCACCGCTTCACCACCGAGGTGCGCACCACCGGCACCCAGCGCGGCAGCGCGCTCTTCGGCGACCTGGTGCTGCGCGGCGGCGGCGACCCGAGCCTGCGCCCCGACGACCTGGACGCGCTCGCCGCCAAGGTCGCGGACGCCGGCATCACCGTGGTCACCGGCCGGCTGCTGACCGACGCCACCCGCTACGAGTCGACCCCGCTCGGCCCCGGCTGGGCCTGGGACGACGAGCCCTACAGCTACAGCCCGCAGATCTCCGCGCTGACCCTCGCGCCGGACGCCGAGTACACCATGGGCGCCGCCCAGGTGATCGTCACCCCCGGCGAGGCCGGCAAGCCCGCGAAGATCACCTTCAACCCGGCCGAGACCCCGCTGACCGTCAGCGGCCAGGTCACCACCGGCGCCGCGGGCAGCGGCACCACCTCCGGCGTGGAGCGCAAGCGCGGCGCCAACGTGCTCGCCGTCTCCGGCTCGATCGCCGCCGGCGCCGCCCCCGCCACCTACTGGACCACCGTCGAGAACCCGGCCGCCTACACCGGCGCGGTCTTCGCCGGGGCGCTGGCCCGGCACGGCGTGCGCGTCGTCCAGCCGACCGCCGCCGCCAACGGCAGCGAGCAGTCCCAGGTGCTGGCCAGTCACGACTCCGCCACCATCGGCGAGTTGATCACCCCGATGCTCAAGCTCAGCAACAACGGCATCGCCGAGCACCTGCTGAAGGAGACCGGCAAGGTCAAGGGCGGCACCGGCAGCTGGTCCGCCGGCATCACCCAGGTCCGCGCCTTCCTCAAGGCCAACGGCCTGGAGCTGCCGGCCGGCCGCCAGGTCGACGGCTCGGGCCTGTCCCGCTACGACCTGGTCACCCCGGCGAAGATGGCCGGGCTGATGCAGCTGGCCTCCACCAAGCCCTGGTTCGACGCCTGGTACGCGGCGCTGCCGGTGGCCGGCAACTCGGCCCGGATGGTCGGCGGCACCCTCACCGCCCGGATGCGCGGCACCGCCGCGCAGGACAACGTGCACGCCAAGAGCGGCTCGATGGGCGGCGTGGACAACCTCACCGGCTACGCCACCGCGCCCGACGGCCGCAAGCTGGTCTTCACCGTGATGGTCAACAACTTCGCCGGCACCAGCCCGCGTCCGCTGATCGACGCGATCGCCGTCCGCCTGGCCGCCGGCCACCCCGCCGCGCCGTCCACCGCGCCCGCCGCCCCCAAGCAGCTGCAGGCGCCGCAGTCCCGCAGCGTCGCCCCGCAGCAGAGCGACGACGCCCCGTCCGCGCAGACCCGCTGGGAAGACTGCGAGCTGCTCGCCCGCTGCTGACCGCGAGCGCGTAGCGTACGGAGGGTCCGGCACCGACCCAGTGAGGAAGACAGACCCATGGAGTTCCGCCACCTCGGCCGCAGCGGCCTGATCGTCAGTGAGATCGCGTACGGCAACTGGCTCACCCACGGCTCGCAGGTCGAGGAGGAGACCGCCGCCGCGTGCATCCGCGCCGCGCTGGACGCGGGCATCACCACCTTCGACACCGCCGACGTGTACGCCGAGACCCGCGCCGAGTCGGTGCTCGGCCGGGCCCTCAAGGGCGAGCGGCGCGAGGGGCTGGAGATCCTCACCAAGGTGTACTGGCCGACCGGCCCGGGCCGCAACGACCGGGGCCTGAGCCGCAAGCACGTCATGGAGTCGATCAACGGCTCGCTGCGCCGCCTGCAGACCGACTACGTGGACGTCTACCAGGCGCACCGCTACGACACCCTCACTCCGCTGGAGGAGACCATGGAGGCCTTCGCCGACGTGGTCCACTCCGGCAAGGCGCACTACATCGGCGTCTCGGAGTGGACGGCGGAGCAGATCCGGGCCGGCCACGCGCTGGCCCGGGAGCTGCGCATCCCGCTGGTCTCCAGCCAGCCGCAGTACAGCGCGCTGTGGCGGGTGATCGAGGCCGAGGTGGTGCCGGCCTGCGAGGAGCTGGGCATCGGCCAGGTGGTCTGGTCGCCGATCGCGCAGGGCGTGCTGACCGGCAAGTACCTGCCGGGCGCCGAGCCGCCGGCCGGCTCCCGGGCCACCGACGAGCGCGGCTCGGCCTTCGTCTCGCGCTGGCTGCAGCCCGAGGTGCTGGAGCGGGTGCAGCAGCTGCGCCCGCTGGCGGACGAGGCCGGGCTGAGCCCGGCCCAGCTCGCCGTCGCCTGGGTGCTGCAGAACCCGAACGTCTCCTCGGCCATCATCGGGGCCTCCCGCCCCGAGCAGGTCGCGGAGAACGTGAAGGCCTCCGGCGTGAAGCTGGAGCCGGCCCTGCTGGCCCGGATGGACGAGATCCTCGCCCCGGTCGCCCTGACCGACCCGGGGCTCACCGCGGCCAACGCCCCGCAGTCCCGCCCGTAGCACGCACCACCGCCGACGGCCGGGGGCACCTGCCCCCGGCCGTCGGCGTCCCCGCGTTCAGCGCGGCCGGAAGGCGATCAGGGCGATGTCGTCGCGGATCTCGGCGACCCGGGCCAGCAGCCGGTCGCAGAGCTCGCCGACCGGCAGGCGACGGGCCTCGGCGGCCGCGCCGCTCATCCGGGCGATGCCCTCCGAGAGGTGCTCGCCGGGTACCTCGACCAGGCCGTCGGTGTAGAGGATCAGGGTGTCGCCCGCGCCGATCGGGTGGCGGTGGGTCAGCCGGGGCTCGCCGGGCGCCACGCACAGCGGCACGTCGGCCTCCTCCCCCGCCAGCAGCTGGGGCTCGCCCTCGGCGGGGACCAGCAGCGGCGGCGGGTGGCCGGCGTTCGACCAGGCCGCCGTCCAGCCGCCGTCCGCGCCGCGCACCAGGTGGACGTGGACGGCGGTGGCGAAGGAGGCCACCCCCAGCCCGTCGGCGGCCGCGTCCAGTTCGGCCAGGGTGTGCGCGGGCGTCACCAGGTGGGTGCGGTTGTAGGCCACCGAGCGGAGCATCGAGCGCAGCTGGCCCATGGTGGTGGCGGCGGCCAGGTCGTGACCGGCGACGTCGCCGATGGTGAGCGCGAGCGACCCGTCGGGCAGCGGGAAGGCGTCGTACCAGTCGCCGCCGACCTCGGCGGTGCGGCTGCCGGGCTGGTAGCGGGTGGCGAGTTCGGCGCCCTCGACGGCGGGCGGCTCGGTGAGCAGCGCCCGCTGCAGGACGAGTGCGGCGTGCCGGGTCCGCTGGAGTTCCAGGGCCTGGTGCAGCGGAGCCTGGGCGCGCTGCAGGACCTCGTGCAGCAGCTCGATGTCGGCCTCGCAGGGCGGCTCGGAGTCCTCGCAGCGGGCCGCCGCGGCGAGCGCGACCACGGTGCCGTCGACCTCGATCGGCAGCAGGGTCAGGCTGGTGGCGCGGGCCTCGTTGAGCCATTCGGCGGAGATCGAGGGGACGGCGCCGTCGGGCACCTGTCCGGCCGGGAAGGTCAGCAGCTTGGGCCGCCGCTGGGCGACCGCGAGCCGGGACTTGGCGCCGAGCCGGTAGGACTGGCGGCGGATCGGCGGCAGCGGCGGCAGTCCGGGCCGGGCGACGGAGGCGACCCGGGTGCCGGTGAGTTCCTGCCCGGAGGCGCCGGAGAGCAGGTAGACCGCGCAGGCGTCGGTGAGTTCGGGGACGACGGCGGCGGCGAGCGCGGCGAAGGCGTCCTCGGTCCGCTCGGCGTCGGTGACCCCGCCGGCCCGGGCGAGCAGGCGCTCGCGCAGCCGGCGGCGCCACTGGTCCTCGATGTCGGTGGTGGTGCCGATCCACTCGATCAGCTGCCCGTCGCGGACGATCGGCACGGCGCGGGAGCGGACGTGCCGGTGGCTCCCGTCGCGGGTGCGCACCCGGAAGGTGTACTCGACCAGGGGCGGCCGTTCGCGCGAGGCGCGGGACCAGACGGCGGTGAGCCGGTCGCGGTCGCCCGGGTGGACGGCGTCCAGCCAGCCGAACCTGGTGGACTCCTGCCAGGGCTGCCCGGTGAGCTCGTGCCAGCCGGGGACGAGTTCGGTGATGGTGCCGTCGGGCTGGGCCAGCCAGACCATCTGGGAGACCGCGGTGACCAGGGCCTCGTACCGCTGGAGGGCATGCAGCCGTTCCAGTGAACGCAGCTCGGCCTGCCGGGCGGAGTGCACCTGGGCGGTGGTGTCGATGGCGGCGATCAGCACGCCTGGGCCGTAGCGGGAGGCGGCCGGTGAGCAGGAGTAGACGAAGTGCCGGTGGTCGTCGGGCCCGCCGGCGCCGGGCGCGGCGACCGTGCGGTGGGCGGTGACCTGGCGGGCGGTGGAGTCGGCGAGGACCCGGTCGAGCGTGTCGACCAGGCCCTCGGCCCCTTCGTCGGCGAACACCTCGGCGACCGGCCCGCCGAGGGGCCGGTCGCCGAACAGGTCACGGAAGGCCTCGTTGACGTAGACCAGCCGGTGGTCCGGTCCGGCCGTCAGCGCGATCACCACGATCGCCCGGTCGAACGCCTCCGGCGTCAGCTGCGGCTCGGCCACCCCCGTCGGTCCTCATTCCTTCCGTGTCCTGGGTGCCGCCTGCTCAGCCGAGCAGGTGGGCCTTGGCCTTCTGGAACTCCTCCTCGGAGATGGCGCCACTGGTCTTGAGGTCGGCCAGCTTGGCCAGCTCGTCCGCCTTGCTGGGACCGCTCGCGCCGCCACTGCTGCCGGCGGCGTCCTGGACGTACCTCTTGAAGGCGGCCTCGTTCTGCTGCATCTGGGCGAGGTCGCGCTCGCCCATCGACTTGCCGCGGGCGATCAGGTACACGAACACGCCGAGGAACGGCAGGATGATCACGAAGATCATCCAGCCGGCCTTGCCCCAGCCACCCATGTCGTCGCTGCGGAAGATGTCCGTGATGATCTTGAAGAGCAGGAAGAACCACAGGATCCACAGGAAGAACCACAGCATGGTCCAGAACAGGTTGAGCAGCGGATAGTCATCCACCGAAGGCTCCCTTCACAACGGGTCGAAAAGATTGTTATCACTACAAAACGGACACCGCATCCGGAGGGTCCCGCTCCTTCCCAGGTGGACGGATGATCACTAGGGTTCCGTCCGTGACCGAACATGAGTCCAGTGACGCACTGTGGGAAGAGTTCGTCAGGGAGTACGAGAAGAACAACGCACAGCACGAGCCCAGCGCGACGGAGCGGGCGCAGCCGCCCCAGCAGCCCCGGCGGCGCCGGCGTTCGTGGCTGGTGCCGACGGTCGTCGCCTTCGTCGTGGCGGCCGGCGTGGTGGGCTACGTGATCGGACCCGGGGCGCACCAACCGCCCGCCGCCGCACCGCCGGTGGCCTCCGCCCCCGCCAGTCCCACCGCCGCGGCCACCGGGTCTCCCGCCCCGGCCGACGCAACCACCGCGACGCCGTCGGCGTCCGCCTCCGGCGCGCGCACCATGGCGACGGCCGCCATACCCCTGTCGGTCTTCCCGCAGCAGGTCCAGGGCTACACGCTGGTCGCGGCCAAGGCCGACCCGGTCTGCACCGGGGCGGACACCGTGGCACCGGCCCTGGCCGGAAAGATCACCCAGAGCCAGGGCTGCCTCGGCGTGGACCTCGCGATCTACCGGGACGCCGACGGAAACCAGTACAACCTGGCGCTGTTCACCATGAAGGACCCGCTGGACGCCTTCCACCTGGTCTCGTGGCTCGCCCAGGACCCGATGGACTACGAGGTCGTGGTGCAGCTCCCGCCGGTGGAGTCGGGCCTGCGGGCGCTGCCGGCCGACAGCGGGCTGGTGCAGGCGTTCTCCAGCTACGGGAGCGGGATGCTCGTCGGCATGGCCCAGTGGTCCGACGGCCGGACGGCCGACTTCGGCAAGCTGGTCGACCAGCTCTCCCCGCTCACGAAGGCGGTGATCACCCGGGTCCCCGTCTGACCGCCCCCGCCCGCGTCGCGGCCTCAGCGGTCGCGCGGGGAGGCCCGCCAGGCCAGCAGGACGACCAGGAAGGACGCCGCCGAGAAGCCGGTGCACCACCAGGCGGTGGCGGTGTTGCCCTGCATCCAGGCGTTGGTGGCCACCGTCAGCGCCCACAGCTGGCCGATCACCACGGTGATCGCCAGCACCACGCGGGCGGTGAGGATCGCCGAGCGCTCGGGCTGCTGCTCGGTCCCGGCGCCCGGGCCCGGACCGGTGCCGGTGACCCGCGGGTCGCCGTAGCCGCTGGTCGCCCGGATCTGCGGGTAGCGCTCGGGAACCGGCCGGTTGAGCCGGGGCTCGTCGCTGCCCGGGTGGTAGTTCTCGGGGTAGTGCCCCTCGGGGAGAGTCATCAGGAGCCGTCCTTCGGGCAGCCGGCCGCCTCGGCCAGCGCGGGGTCGCGGTCGCGCAGACCGCGGCAGAGCCCGGCCTCCACGCCCTCGCCGGAGCGGGCGGTGCCGATCGCCCAGACCGCGCCGGCGGCGTCCTCCACCATGATCACCTTGGGCAGCGGACGGGGCGGCGGCCCGGCCGTCACCTCGCCGGTCCGCGCACTGAACACGCCCTCGTGGCACGGGCAGTACAGCTCGCCCTCCTCCCCCCTGTCCTTGCGCCACAGCACGCCGCAGGCCAGGTGGGTGCAGACGGTCGAGTAGCCGACCACCTGGCCGTCCGCCAGCTTGATCGCCATCGCCCGGTCGTTCTCGCCCGGGTAGTTGAAGGTCACCGCCTCGCCGCTGCCCAGCCGGTCTGCGACCTTCAACGGCGGCGCGGAGCCGTCCCCGTGGCGGTGCAGCACCCCGGCGGAGACCACGGTCGAGCCGACCACCAGCCCGCCGGAGACGGTCGCCACGATCCGCAGGTAGTCGCGCCGGGTGGTCAGCGAGTCTGCGCTGATCCGGTCGCGCAGCGCGGCCTGCTCCTCCTCGGTGGGGCCGGCGGTCGGCGGGGTGGTCACAGCGTGGCTCCGTTCCCGGGCGTGGGCTGCCCGTTGACCTCGATCAGGTTCAGCAGCCCGCCGGGGACCGGCTGCTGCCGATCGGCGGGCACCACCATCGCGACGCCGGTGGAGACCGTGACGTCGCCGAAGGCGAACAGCGTGGAGACGTCCACCCCGGGCCGCTCGGCCTGCAGCTCCTCGAGCGTCCCGTAGAACAGCGCGCCGGTCGGGCAGACCGTCGCGCACATCGGCGCCAGCCCGTAGCTGGTCCGGTCGTAGCAGAGGTTGCACTTCATCTGGAGCTTGGCCTCCAGATCGATCTTCGGTACGCCGAACGGGCAGGCGTTGACGCAGTTCGCGCAGCCGATGCAGCGGGTCGGGTCGGCCTCCTGCACCACACCGTCGGCGGTGATCAGGATCGCCTCCGCCGGGCAGACCTCGGCGCACGGGGCGACCGGGTCCTCGCAGTGCATGCAGACCGTCGGCAGCGAGGCCACCGAGCGGCCCTCGTCCGGGTAGTCCAGATGGATCATCGACTTGCCGCGGTGCGAGTCGCACTCCCGGCAGGCCGACACGCAGGCCTGGCAGCCGATGCAGCGGCCGGGGTCGATGAAGATGGTCCGTCCGAGCACGTTCAGCCCCTCTCGGCGGTGCCGCGGCCCTGCGGGGAGGTCGGCGGCAGCGGGTCGGTGCGGGAGACCTGGGTCTCCGGGTAGGCCTCGCGGCCGGGCGGGGTGGGCGGCGCCGGCACCTCGTCGACGGCCTCGGCGCGCTCGATCCGCACCGCGCAGACCTTGTACTCGGGGATCTTCGAGCGCGGGTCCAGCGCGTCGATGGTCAGCGCGTTGGCGGCCACCGGGTACGGCCAGTGGTAGGGCACGAACACGTGGTCCGCCCGGATCGCCTCGGTCACCAGCGCCGGCAGCACCGACGTCCCGCGCCGGGTGACCACCCGCACCGGGTCGCCGGTGCGGAAGCCGTGCGAGGGGTGCACCTCGACCCACGGCCGGGGCGTCTGCTCGACCAGCGCGCCGAGGCGCCGGGTCTGGTTGCCGGACAGGAAGTGCGCCACCGTCCGCCCGGTGGTCAGCGTCATCGGGTACTCGTCGTCGTACGGGTCGGCCGGCGGGTGCCACTCCACCACCTGCATGTGCACCTTGCCGTCCGGGTGCGCCGTCGTCCCGCCCTCGAACAGCCGCGGCGTGCCCGGGTGGTCCAGGCTCGGGCACGGCCAGGCGATCCCGCCGGTCTCCTCCAGCCGCTCGTAGGTGATCCCGTAGTAGTCGATCACCGTGCCGGCCGAGGCCCGGCGCAGCTCGTCGAAGACCTCCTTCGACCCCTCGAAGGCGAACTTCTCGCCCACGCCGAGCCGGCGGGCCAGCTCGCACAGCACCCAGGTGTCGGTGTGCACCCCGGCCGGCGGCTCCTGCGCCTTGTTGTGCTTGACCACCCGGGCCTCGGCGTTGGCCATCACCCCCTCGTCCTCGGCCCAGGTGGTGACCGGGAAGACCACGTGCGCGTTGGAGGCCGTCTCGGAGAGGAAGAAGTCGAACTGCGCGTGGAACTCCAACTCGTCGTAACCCGACTTCACCACGGCGTAGTTGGGCAGCGAGACGAAGGGGTTGTTGCAGACGCCGAGCAGGCCGCGGATCTCACCGCGCTGCATCTGCCAGACCATCTCCATCATCGAGGTGCCGGCCTGCGGCAGCTCCTCCTCGTCGATGCCCCAGATCGCGGAGATCTGCCGGCGGTGCGCCGGGTCGTTGATCGAACGGCCGCCCGGCAGCAGGTCCGCCTTCTGGCCGTGCTCGCGGCCGCCCTGCCCGTTGCCCTGGCCGGTGATGGTGCCGTACCCGGCGCCCGGGCGGCCCAGGTTGCCGGTGGCGGTGCACAGGTTGATGACGGTCAGGCAGTTCTCCACGCCCTGCGTGTGGTGCTCGATCCCGCGCGCGTGCCAGGCCATCGCCCGGCGGGCCCGCCCGAAGGTCCGGGCCACCTGCACGATCTGCTCGGCCGGGACGCCGCAGATCTCCGCGACCCGCGCCGGGGTGTACTCCTTGACCGACTGCTTCACCTCCGCCCAGCCGGTGGTGTGCGCCTCCAGGAACGCCTCGTCGGTCAGGCCCTCATCCACGATCACGTTCAGCACGGCGTTGAAGAACGCCGCGTCCGTCCCGGACTTCAGTGCCACGTGGATGTCGGCGGTCCGGGCGATCGCGGTCTCCCGCGGGTCCACCACGATCAGGCTCGCGCCCCGGTCCCGCGCGCCCCACACGTACTGGGTCATCACCGGGAAGCACTCGCCGACGTTGGAGCCGGCGATCAGCAGGCACTCGGTCTGCAGGATGTCCGAGAACGGGTTGGCCGCCCGGTCGATGCCGAACGCCAGCTTGTTGGCGCCCGCCGCGCTCACCATGCACAGCCGGCCGTTGTAGTCCACGTGCCGGGTCTTCAGCGCGACCCGGGCGAACTTCCCCACCAGGTACGTCTTCTCCGAGAACAGGCTCGCCCCGCCGAGCATCCCGAACGCGTCCCGCCCGTGCTCGGACTGGATCCGCCGGATCTGCTCCACCGTGTACGACAGCGCCTCCTCCCAGGTCACCGCCCGGAAGGGCTCGTCCCGGCTGCGCCGCATCAGCGGCGTGACCAGCCGGTCCGGGTGGTTGACCTGCTGGTAGGCGTTGATGCCCTTCGGACACAGCCGCATCCGGTTGATGTCGTGGTTGCGCGGCTCGACGCCGAACACCTTCCCGTGGGTGTCCACCCGCAGGTACATCCCGCACTGCACGCCGCAGAAGCAGCAGTGCGTGGGCACCAGCGTCTGCTCCGTCTGGTCCGCCCGCCAGCCCGCCGCGGGCAGGCCGCCCGCGTCCCGGAACTTCCGGGTGCCGGACGGCGCGATGGACGGATCGAGCGGTACGCGCTCCGCGCTCACTTGAACCCCCGCTTCACGCTGGACAGGTAGGCGCCGCCGCGCAGGACGCGCTTGCAGCGCGGGCAGTACTCGGCCCACGCGTCGAAGTCGAGCTTCAGGTCGCGCATCGTGCCGCGCAGGTTCTCCACGTACGCCACGGTGTCCACCGGCTGGCCGCACCGCTTGCAGGCGAACACCTCGCCCGCCGGGTCGTCCTTCTTCCGCGAGGTGTACTTGAACAGCTGCATCCCGACCGCGGCCGGGCGCTGCACGATGTGGAAGAACTTGCCGAACGGCAGGTACACCAGGGTCAGCACCACCGACGCCATGTGCAGGATCGCCAGGAACTCGTAGCCCCCGCCGTGCAGGAACATCTCCGAGAAGGTCAGCAGCAGACCGGTCACCGAGATGGTGATCAGCGCCAGCAGCGGGACGAAGTCGTAGCCGAAGCGCTGCCCGGTCATCGCCTCCCGGTCGCGCATCCGCCGCATCAGGAAGTAGCCGGCGCCGCCGATCACCATCACGGCCGCCAGGTCCAGTCCGTGGTAGAGCGCCCAGCCGAAGAACGACCCGGAGTCGAAGCCGAACAGCTTGATGCCCCACAGCCGCATCTCGTACCCCGGCCCGGTGGCGCTGGAGGCGGTGAAGGTGAACCAGCCCCAGGTCAGCGGGAAGGTGATCGCGGCGGCCAGCAGGCAGCCCCAGAAGATCAGCTGGTGAGCGGCCCAGCGGGCGTGCGAACGGGCGCCGAGGAACTTCTGGAAGCCGAGGTAGGTGGCGATCATCTTCGGCAGCGCCGTCGGCGAGCGCTTCAGGTTCTCCCAGGACAGCGCCGCCCGCCAGCCCTCCTTGAACAGCCGCCGAGCCGCCGGCGCCGACACCCAGACGGTGTAGCGGTAGACCACGCCGAAGGTCAGGAAGACGGTGGCGACCGCGTACGGGACGAGCGCGGAGTCGAAGTCCCGCAGGCCCCTGCTGCCCAGCACAATGGCCACCAGGAGCAGCACGCTCGCCCCGGTGGCCACCACGGACGCCCGAACAGCCGTCGAACGGCCGCCTGGACTTGACGGTGTGTCTGGCGGTGTGTCTGGCACCTGCCCTCTCCGATCAGTCGACTGATCCGCACGCTAGTGACGGTGTGTGTACGCTGCGCGCGGGGTGATCCGATCGGGTGGCGGCGGGTCTCCCACCTGTGAACCGGCCTGCGAACCGACCGCCCGGCGCCGGCGTCCCTGTGAGCAGACGATCCGAGGTCACGGGGGGGAATTCATGAGATCGACCGTTCCGATCGCGGTGGTGGGCGCCGCGCTGGTGTTCGCGACGCTGACCGGCTGCTCGGGCGAGTCCAAGCGGTGCAGCCGGCAGAGCGACGGAGGGACGGGGCTGACCCTCGCCGCCGTCGGCAACGGGTACGCGGGCAAGACCACCGGCGGCAGCGGAGGCCGGAGCACCACCGGGGGCAGCACCGGCAGCAAAAGCACGACCACCGGCGGCAGCGGTACCAAGACCACCACCGGCGGCACGGGCACCTCGGGTACGACCGGAACCAGCGGCACGACCGGCACGAGCAGCGGCGGCAGCACCGGCGGATCCTCCACCGGAGGCGTGTCCGGCGGTCTGCCGTCGAACCCGGCGTCCCAGGCTCCCGGCGGTACCTCCAGCTACCGGCCGACGAGCGTGCCGTCCACACCGGGCACCGCGCGGACCGGCCGATGCCGCTGAGGCGCAGTCAGCCGGGCCCCGGAAGCAACGGGGGTGCTCCCGGGGCCCGACCGGTGGGAGGCCAGCAGCGCCGGGGGCAAGGCGCGGCTGCTCTGCACGGCGGCCCGGAGCACCGTGGTGAGGCCGCCGTGCCGGGAATGCTAGACCCCACCCACCCGCGGCGGATAGACCTGTGACCTGCGGTTTTTCGGCCGCGAACATGCCATCTCCGCGAAGGCGCCCCGCAGCCCGACGGGAGGATGTTCGGCCGCCGGCAACCGGATCACCTGGTGAGGTGGCCGAAGATCCCGGCGACCGCGACGCCTGCGCCGAAGATCAGGAAGCTCACCGCGGTCATGCCGGCGAGGGCGCGGCGGCCGACGTGGGCGTCCATCGCGTGGTGGTCGTGCTCCGCGCCGGCGGCGGGAGTCGGCGCGGCGGCCGTCGTGGTGTGGCCGGCGTGGGGGGCTGCGGCGGGAGCGAGGTCCCCGGCCCGGAGGGTCGGTGCGCCGGAGAGGGCGGCGCCGGCCAGGGCCGTCCCGGCGGCCAGGGGCACCGGCTGTTCGTGGCGGACGGTCAGCATGCCGTGCTTGAGTCCGCGGTCGACCAGCCACCAGTTCATCGGCAGGGCGACCAGGAAGCCGGCGCACAGCGAGATCGACATGATGAACCAGAAGGTCGGCCCGGTGGGGCTGGGGCGCGGCATGGTGTTGGTCATCCAGGGGTTCATGACGGCGACCATGCCGCCCATGACCGCGTTCATGGACAGCAGCTCGGCGAGGAACGTCTTCTTCAACGACTCCCGGTAGCTGCCGAACATGGACTTCATGAACAGGGCCTGGAAGACCGTCCAGCCGAACAGGAAGCCCAGCGCGTACTCGAAGAGCGTCTCGCCCCACGGCTGGAGCCCGAGGTTGTAGGTGATGACCGCGGCGACCAGGATGCCGATGCCGTCGCCGGCCACGCAGTGCATGGTGGACCCGACAACCTGCCGCCACTTCGCCGCGACGTACTGCTCGTGCGTCCCGGGCAGCGGCTCGCGGCAGCTGAGCACGTACAGCAGGGCGCCGAACAGGCCGCTGAACGCGGTGACGACGACGAAGCCCCACTTCATCACCGTGGCCTCGGGGGTTCGCTGGATGTCGACGGCGACGAAGACGACGGCGATCGCCACTTGCAGGAACCACAGCAGCATCACGCCGTCGAGCAGCACGCACGCCTCCTGGTCGTCATGTCGACCAGCCTGTCAGCCCTGCTGATCACCGGCCACTCGACGGCAGTGGCACCGGCCCCCGATCGAGCACGTCAGAAGGGGTACGGGCCCGGGTGGTGGACGGGGGCCGGGGGGAGGGCGGACGCCATGCCCGCCCCGCCACCGCACACCGTGCCGACCAGCGCGACGAACATCGCCGCCGTGGAGGCCAGCGACCAGGCGCCCGGCCCGCCGCCCAGCGACTGCAGCATGTACGGCGGCATGACGGCGAGAGCGGCGACCGCCGTGATCGCGATCAGCGGGGCGTACGAGCAGGCCCAGCCGAGTTCCTCGCGCTCGCGGGGCCACAGCTGCAGCGCCAGGGGGAACGCCCAGACCGCGAGGACAGCCGCCGGCAGCCAGCCGGGCATGAACCACACCGCGTTGAGGCCGCAGAGCCGGGTGATCAGGTACACCGCCCCGAGGACGGCCGCCTGGCGGAGCACCAGCAGCAGGCCGAGCGTCAGGCGCCTGCGGGCCGGCGCGGTGCGCACCATGCGGACGGACAGGCCCGCGACGACCACCGACCAGGCGACCGCGGCGGCGACCGGCAGGGCGCGTGCCGGTGTCCAGTCCCACTGCTCCGGCAGGATCGCCGGCTGGCTCCGCTCGGTCCACCGGCCGTCCGCCGCCATGACGGCCAGGCCCCGCCAGTGGTAGTTCACGATCACGCCGTGGCCGCCGCCCGGCAGCGTCACCACCACCAACTCGCCCACCTCGCCGCGCGCGTTCGCGTCGTTGTGTTCGGTCCTGGTGGGGGTGAAGGCCGGTGTCCAGGTGTGGCCGCCGTCCTGGCTGGCCTCCACGGCGGAGCCGCCGGTGGCGAGCCGGTAGCAGACGAGCGGCCGGTCGGGTGCGCAGCGCCCCTGGGTCGCCGACGGGCCACCATCGCCGGGCAGGTCGTCGGCGACGGTCGTCCTGACGACCGTCCAGGTGTGGCCGCCGTCCGCGCTGGTCCACAGGGCCTGGGAGGTCTGCAGCATCGGCCGGCCGTTGTCGCTCCACAGCAGCAGCCCGGGGTCGGCCGCCGAGGTGGCCACCATCGCCGCCACCGCGCCGGGGACGGCGATCAGCGCGAGCGCCTGCCAGCCCCGCCACGGCCGTCGGCCCGCCCGCCACAGCCACCACGCCCCGAGGAGGGCGGGCAGCACCACCAGGTCGGTCGGGTCGCCCTTGATCCGGCTCGGCACACCGCTCAACGACCAGATCCACGAGGTGATTTCGCCTCCCGCCGGGCCGGACTTGGCCAGCGCGAAGGCGACCGCCGTCCCGCCGATGCCGACCACCGCGGGCCAGTCGCCGCGCAGCCGCAGCAGCGGCGTGAGCAGCAGCGCCAGCACCGGCGGCGCGACCAGCATCCACGCCACATCGCTCAGCTTGCCGGTCACCACCCCCGGCCAAGCCCGCTTCCCGACATGGTCGTTGAACGCCAGCACCAGCACCGCGGCCACGGTGCCCGGATTACCCACCCACCGCAGGGCAGCGCCGACGGCGACAGCCCGTCCCCCATTGCTTCGCATGGGGACGAGTGTCCCGGGGGAAGATCACGTCCGGGCCACGCGGGCATCTCGGTGTACCACCCGTCAGTGCCGGGGCCCGGCCGTTCTCCGCCACGGCAGGGCGCCCGCCAGCACACCGAGCGCGGTGCCGACGATCGCGCAGTACAGCGCGTGGCGCGACGCCGTCGACCAGGCCGCGAGCTCCCCGGCCGACCACCGGACGTACGGGACCATCGCCGCGCCACCGACGGCGAGGCCGAGGGCGGGCAGTGCGAGGCCCGAGCCGCGCTCGGGACGGTAGAGCAGGGTCATCATCGGGAGCAGCCACAGCGATATGACCCCGGCCACCACCCATCCCGAGACGGACCACAGGAGGCGGCCGCCGCAGAGCCATCCGGCGAGGAAGACCCAGTACAGGCCGAGGCCTTGGCGGATCATCAGCACGACGGCGGAGCGCCAGCCCCGATCGGGGGACGCGACCACCAGCAGCCGGGCGGCCAGGCCGGCGAGGGTCGCCGACCAGCCGGCCGCGAGGGCGACCGGCAGGCCGGTCCAACTGTGCCGCTCGGGCGGCTTCGCCGGGGGTGGCGGCGGAAGGACGGGGTAGCCCTCGGTGAACCAGCGGCCGTCCGCGGTGCGCACGGCCAGGCCGTGTCCGGCGTAGTGCGCGATCACGGCGTACCCGCCGTCCGGCAGGGCCGCGACCACCAGCTCCCCCGGGTACTCGTACCGGGTCGGATCGACGGGCCCGGTCGGGGTGGTCGAGGGGGCCGGGGAGGGTGTCGACCAGGGCGGGGTGAAGGCGTTGCTCCAGCTGTAGCGGCCGTCCTCGCTGACCTCCACGCCTCTCATCCCCAACAAGCGGTAGCAGCGCAGTGGTTCGGCCCGCACGCACTGCCCCTCGGCCGCCGTCGGACCGTCGTCGCGCCGGGCCTTCGCGCCGCGCTTCCGGTCCAGGACGGTCCAGGTCAGGCCACCGTCCCGGCTGGTCCAGGTGTGCCCGTCGGCGCTCAGGACCGGCCGGCCGTCCTCGCCCCACAGCTCGGGGCGGTGCTCCACGGTCGAGGTGGCCACCATCGCCGCCACCGCGCCGGGGACGGCGATCAGCGCGAGCACCTGCCAGCCCCGCCAAGGACGTTGGCCCGCCCGCCACAGCCACCAGGCCAGGACGAGGAGGGGCAGCACCACCAGGTCGGTCGGGTCGCCCTTGATCCGACTCGGCACACCGCTCAACGACCAGACCCACGAGGCCACTTCGCCTCCCACCGGGCCGGACTTGGCCAGCGCGAAGGCGACCGCCGTCCCGCCGATGCCGACCACCGCGGGCCGGTTGCCGCGCAGCCGCAGGACCGGCGTCAGCAGCAGCGCCAGCACCGGCGGCGCGACCAGCATCCACGCCACGTCGCTCAGCTTGCCGGTCACCACCCCCGGCCAAGCCCGCTTGCCCACACGGTCGTTGAACGCCAGCACCAGCACGGCCGCGACCGTCCCCGGATTCCCCACCCACCGCAGGGCCGCCCCCACCGCGACGGCCCGCTCCCCCTCGTTCCGCATGGGAACGAGTCTGGCGGACCGCGGTCACGACCGGAAGACGCGGGAGGCCGGGTGGGCCGGCCGTCAGTGGCGGGACGGGGTCGGCCGGTCCTGGAGCCATCCCGCCATCGCCCCGAGGACCGAGCCGACCACGGCCACGTACAGCGCCAGCCAGGAGATCCTCGACCACTCGGTGGAGGTGAAGACCGACCACCAGAGGTACGGCACCAGCGCCGCGCAGCCGGTCAGGACGGCGAGACCCGGGACGAACACGCCCACGATCCCGCCGCTCGTCCGCGGCCCCTGCCCCGTCTTCGGGAGCAGCCTCAGCAGCGGGAGCCCGCACAGGGAGACGAGCCCGGCGATCGCCCAGCCCGACCCGACCACGATCACGCCCGACCACTCGCCGCAGAGCCAGGCGGCCAGGACCACCCAGTCCAGCACCAGGACTTGGCGGATCGCCAGCCCGATCACGAACGTCCGCCGCCGCGCTGCGGGGACGGCCGCAGCCGCCCGGGCGCCCAGGCCGGCGAGGGCCGTGGCCCAGCCGGCGGCCAGGGCGACCGGCAGTCCGAGGAGGAACGGCCGTGAGCCGGTGTCCACGTCGGGCCGGGGAGGCGGCTTCGGCAGGGCCACGGTCGCCCACCGGCCGTCCGCCGTACGGACCACCAGGTCGTGGTGTCCGAGGTGGACGATCACCCCGTACCCGCCGCCCGACAGGGTCACCACCTCCAGTTCGCCGGGGAAGTACCCCGCGCCGCCCCCGGCGGAGCCCGTCGTCCCCGCCGTGGCCGAGCCCGGCGCGCCGCTCGAAGGCGATCCCGGCGCGGACGGGGAGGGCGAGGGGGCCCAGGGCGGGGTGAAGACCGGCTGCCAGGTGGTGCGGCCGTCCTCGCTGGCCTCCACCGGTGCGTCCAGCGAGCGCACGCGGTAGCAGATCCGCGGCTCGGCCGGCACGCAGCGGCCGGCCCCCACCGTGGACGTGGGGTCGCCCGGGTCGGCCGGGCCGGGGTCCTGGTCCAGCGGGGTCCACGTCAGGCCCCCGTCCTGGCCGGCCCACGTGTGGCTGTTGATGCGCAGCACGGGTTGGCCGTTCACCGTGCGGAGCGAGGAGGTGTCGACGGCGGGTGTGGTCGCCACCATCGCGACCGTCGCTGCCGGGACGGCGATCAGCGCGAGCGCCTGCCATCCCCGCCACGGCCGGAGGCTCGCCCGCCAGAGCAGCCAGGCGAGGGCGAGGGCGGGCAGCGCCAAGAGGTCGGTGGGGTCGGCCACGGTCCGGCTGGGCACGCCGGTGAGCGACCAGACCTGTGACGCAATGTCAGCCCCGGCCGGGCCCGCCTTCGCCAGCGCGAACGTCACGGCCGTACCGGCGATGCCCACCGCCGCGGGCCGGTTGCCGCGCAGCCGCAGGACCGGCGTCAGCAGCAGCGCCAGCACCGGCGGCGCCACCAGCATCCACGCCACGTCGCTCAGCTTTCCGGTCACCACCCCCGGCCAAGCCCGCTTCCCGACATGGTCGTTGAACGCCAGCACCAGCACGGCCGCGACCGTGCCCGGATTCCCCACCCACCGCAGGGCAGCGCCGACGGCGACAGCCCGTCCCCCCTCGTTCTGCATGGGAACGATTCTGGTGGCCGCCGATCACGGTCGGGCCACGCGGGAATCTCGGTGTCCTACCCGTCCCCTCGCCGCACCGTGCTCGTTGGTGAGGGCATGAAGCTGCTTCCCACCGCCCTCGCCGCGGCCGCTCTCGCTCTGGTCCTCGCGTCGCCCGCGGCGGCCGAGCCGCAGGTCAACCAGGGCTACAGCATCCCGGTCGGCGCGATCACCGACCTCGGCGCGCTGCCGGTGCTCGCGGGCCTCGGGTACGACCTCACCGGCCTGCTCGGCAGCTGAGCCGGGCGCGCCCGAGCGCGCGCACCGGAACGCCCGAGCAACTGCCTCGAACTGACGGCGTCCGGCCGCGGTGGGATCCTGGGAGGCGGGTTTGTCCGGGCGGGCGCGGCCCGCCGGGCCCGGCACCGAGGGACGCACACCATGAGCCCGACCAGACGGTTGGCGGCGCTGCCGTGCGGGCGGCGCAGCAAATGGGTGGTGCTCGCGCTGTGGCTGCTGCTGATCCTGGTGGCGGGTCCGCTCGCGGGCAAGCTGAACGACGCCGAGGACAACGAGGCGTCCAGCTGGCTGCCCGGCAACGCCGAGTCGACGCAGGTGCTGGTCGAACAGCGTTCCTTCCAGCCGGTGGACACCGCGCAGGCGGTGGTGGTGTACGAGCGGGACAGCGGCATCACGGTCGAGGACCACGCCAAGGCCGTGCAGGACGCCGCCGCGTTCGCCGGCGCCCCGCACGTGGTCGGGCTGGTGGTCGGCCCGGTGCAGTCCGAGGACGGCAGGGCGATGCAGACCGTCGTGCCCGTCGAGCTGGGGTCGACCGGCTGGAACAACCTCCGCCCGGCCGTGGACAGCATGCGCGCCACCGCGGCCGCCGGCGACGTCCCCGGCCTGACCACGCACGTCACCGGCCCGGCGGGCGTCGGCGCCGACGAGTCGGAGGCCTTCGCGGGCATCGACTCGACGCTGCTGTTCGCGACCGTCGCCGTGGTGGTGGTCCTGCTGCTGCTGACCTACCGCAGCCCGGTGCTGTGGCTGCTGCCGCTCGGCGCGGCCGGCGTCGCACTGATCGTCGCCGAGGCGCTGATCTACCTGTTCGCCGAGCACGCCGGGCTCACCGTCAACGCGCAGAGCGCCGGCATCCTGATCGTCCTGGTGCTCGGCGCGGGCACCGACTACGCCCTGCTGATCACCGCCCGTTACCGCGAGGAGCTGCGGCGTCACGAGGACCGGCACGAGGCGATGGCGCTCGCCCTGCACCGGGCCGGCCCGGCGATCCTCGCCAGTTCGGCGACCGTGGTCGCCTCGATGCTCTGCCTGACCGTCGCCGAGATGAACTCCACCAGCGGCCTCGGACCGGTCTGCGCGATCGGCGTGCTGGTCGCGCTCGTCGCCATGCTGACGCTGCTGCCGGCCCTGCTGGTGGCCGTCGGCCGGTGGGTGTTCTGGCCGGTCAAACCCGACTACGGGACGGCGGAACCCACCCGGACGGGTCGCTGGGCGCACATCGGCGGCTGGATCGCCCGCCGCCCGCGCCGGGTCTGGACGGGCACCGCGCTCGCGCTGGCCGCCTGCACCCTCGGGCTGCTCTCGCTCAACGCCACCGGTCTGACCACCGCCGGCACCTTCACCGGCAAGCCGGACTCGGTGGCCGGCCAGCAGGTGCTCGCCGCGCACTTCCCCGGCGGCACCGGCGCGCCGCTGTCGGTGGTCAGCGCCGCCGGACAGGTCGCCGAGGTGCGGCAGGCGGTCGGCGCCACGGAGGGCATCTCCGCCACCAGTCCGCCGGTGGAGAAGTCCGGCCAGGCGTTCTTCCAGGCCACCATGACCGATCCGCCCGACAGCGACCAGGCCAAGGCCACCGTCGACCGGGTCCGCGACGCCGCGCACGCCGTCCCGGGCGCCGACGCCAAGGTGGGCGGCAGCACCGCCGTCGTCCTGGACGCCGGCCGGGCCGCCGCGCACGACAACCGCGTGATCATCCCGCTGGTCCTGGTCGTGGTCACGCTGATCCTCGCCGCGCTGCTGCGGGCGGTCGTGGCACCGCTGGTGCTGATCGCCACCGTGGTGCTCTCGTACGCGGCGGCGCTCGGCATCAGCGCGTTCTTCTTCGAGCACGTCTTCCACTTCAGCGGCGAGGACCAGGCGTTCCCGCTGTTCGTGTTCGTGTTCCTGGTGGCGCTCGGCATCGACTACAACATCTTCCTGATGACCCGCATCCGCGAGGAGGCCGGACACCACGGCACCCGCCGCGGCGCGGTGATCGGCCTGGCGGCGACCGGTGGCGTGATCACCTCCGCCGGGCTGATCCTGGCCAGCACCTTCGCCGTGCTCGGCACGCTGCCGATCGTCGGGTTCGCCGAGATCGGCTTCGCGGTCGCGCTCGGCGTGCTGATCGACGCGCTGGTGGTGCGCTCGATCCTGGTCACCGCGCTGACCGTCGACATCGGGCGGTGGATGTGGTGGCCCAGCCCGCTCTCCCACCCGCCACCGTCCGCGCCACCGCCCGAGGCCGAACCCGCGACCGTCGAACAGGGGTAGCCGAAGGTGGCCGAGCGGGCGGTCAGCCTGCCCTCGTGAGATCACCGCTGAAGCTGTCCACCGCCAGGTGCAGGCTGCCGTCGCCGTTGCGGGTGTACACCTGGTCGTACGGGTTGGCCACGCAGCCGGTCAGGATGCTCATCGGGCGGGTCTTGAGCACCATCCGGTCGGCAGCGGACGACACCAGCTCCGCGGTCGCGTCGCAGGACCCGGTGCCCGGCCCGGTGTTGTTGCGGATCGCCGCCACCGCCTCGCCCTTGCGGCCCTGCGTGATGGTGATCCGGAAGTCCGCCGTGCCGCTGCCCAGCTGCGGGCTGCCGAGGCGGCCCTGCCAGGTGCCCAGGAACCCGGCCGGCACCGCGCCCGCGTCCGCCGCGGCGGACGGGGACGGAGACGGGGACGGGGACGGCGATCCCGATGCGGGAGGCGAGGTCGCCGGGGCGGAGGCCGCGGTGCCCGGCGTGGTCGGCTTGCCGCCGTCCGCCGAGCCGTCGGGGCGGGTGAGCAGGTACACGGCGCCGCCGGCGACCGCCGCCGCGACGACCGCGGCGACCACCAGGCCGGCGGTCCGCGAACGCGCGGGGCGCAGCGCCGTGGTCGCCGTCGCACCCTCCACCGGCGGGCCGAAGGCGGCGGGCGGGCCGAAGCCCGGCAGCGGCTGCGGCGCGTGGCCCGGGTACCCGGAGAGCGCCGGGGACGGGGACGCGGTCGCGGTGGACGCTCCGACTCCCGGAACGCTGCCCGCGGTCGGCGCCGCGACGCTCATCGCCGCCTGCGCCGGGACGTTGCTCGCCGTCGGCGTCGGGACGTGACCCAGCGGCGTCGGTGCGCTGCTCACGGTCGGGGTCGGGACGCCACCGGCCGCCGCGGGCCCGGATGCGGTGTCGGGTGTCGGCAGCGGGGCGTGCAGCGGCTGCGGCGGCAGGGGCGCCGGGCTCTCGGCGGACCCGGCGGACCCGGCGGACTCGGTGTCCAGGTCGAGCAGCTCCACCGCCAGGCGGGCGAGCGCGCCCGAGACGGCCGGGGGCAGCCAGTCGCGGCTGTCCAGCCGTCCGCCGGCGCCCCGGTCGTCGCCGGCCAGGAGTCCGGTGAGCTCGTCCGGCGAGGGCCGCTGTGCCGGGTCCTTGGCGAGGCAGGCGGCGACGACGTCCCGCAGCCGCGGGTCGACGGCCGCCAGGGCGTCCAGGTCGGGCTGCTCGTGCACCACGCGGTAGAGCAGCACGGGCGTGCTCTGCGCCGCGCCGAAGGGCGCCGTGCCGGTGGCGGCGAAGGCGAGCACCGCGCCGAGCGAGAAGACGTCCGACGCCGGGCCGGCGGCCAGGCCGCCGGCCTGCTCGGGCGAGAGGAAGCCGGGCGAGCCGACCACGTGCCCGGTCCGGGTGAGCGCGGTGGCGTCCAGCGCCCGGGCGATGCCGAAGTCGATCAGCCGGGGCCCGTCCAGGGCGAGCAGGACGTTCGACGGCTTGACGTCCCGGTGGACCAGGTCCTTGCGGTGCACCGCCGCCAGCGCCTCCGCGAGGCCGGCCCCCAGGGAGCGGACCGCGGCGGCGGGCAGCGGCCCGAAGTCCCGTACGGCCGAGGTCAGCGAGGGGCCGGCGACGTAGCCGGTGGCCACCCAGGGCCGCTCGCCCTCGGTGTCGGCGTCCAGCACCGGTGCCGTCCACCGCCCGCCGACCCGGCGGGCCGCCGCGACCTCCTGCCGGAAGCGCACCCGGAACTCCGGGTCGGCCGCGAAGTGCGCGTGCACCGTCTTCACCGCAACCGTACGGCCGCCGGCGGTCCGGCCCAGGTACACCTGGCCCATGCCGCCCGCGCCGAGCCTGCGCAGCAGCCGGTACTCGCCGATCTGCCGGGGATCCCCGGCCCCCAGTGCCTCCACGACACCCCCCTCTCGCTGCCGTCCGCCGCCCCCGCGCCGCCGGGACGGCCGACAACTCCCGTCAGCATAGGGGCTGCTCCGGACACGGGGTGCGGCGCCGTCAGCGCAGGCCGCGGGCGCGTTCCACCACCTCGTCGGGGGCCTTGGCGAGCGAGCCGGAGTCGAACGGCGGCTGCGGGTCGTACTCGGTGTACAGCTGGATCGCCTGCGCGGTGACGTCGTCGGAGAGCAGCGCGGCCAGTCGGACCGCCATGTCGATGCCGGAGGACACGCCGGCCGACGTGATCACCCGGTCGTGCCGGATCACCCGCTCGGCGGTGTACACCGCGCCGAACGCCTCGAGTTCGGGCGCCGCCGCGTAGTGCGTGGTGGCGCTCAGCCCGTCGAGCAGCCCGGCCGCGCCGAGCACCACCCCGCCCGTGCAGACCGAGGTGGTGAACCGGGTGGTGGCGTGGATCCGGCGCACCCAGGCGAGGAATTCGGGGTCCTCCACCATCGTCCGGTAGCTGCCGCCGCCCGGGACCAGCAGGACGTCGCACCGCTCGACCTCCGCATAGCGGGTCGGTACGTGCACCGGCATGTTGCCGAACACGTCCTTCACCAGCCCCGGCCGGTCGGTGACGAACCGCACGGTGGCGCCCGGCACGTACCCGAGGATCTCGTACGGCCCGATCGCGTCGAGCGGCTCGAAGTTGTCGAAGAGCGGGATCACGATGTCCATGCGCCGCAGCCTAACCGGAGTTGGTCCAGACCTCTGCGCGACGCGGGGCGGATCTCGTCCCTCGGGCCGATCCCACTCCTCCGGGAGGGTGACCCCGCCCGGGACTCGGGACGGATGCCCGCCCGCCCGGCCCGCTGCGACCTTGGTCGGGTCCGAACGCATCACCCCGACCGGAGCCGACGCCATGTCAACTTCTGCCCTGCTCAGCCGATTCCACGGCCGACCTGCCGCCAGCGCACCCCGCTGGGCCCGGTGGGCGGCGTACGCGACGCCGCTCGTCGTCCTGCCCTCCGGCCTGTGGCGCGTCCTCTCCGTCGACCTGCGGCTGCCGCTGATGCACGCGCCCACCGACGGCCACCCGCCGCCGCCCTGGTTCGGCGCCGAGTGGTGGTACGTGATCGCGCTGAGCGTGGTCGCCGAGGGGCTGGCGTTCCTCGCGATCGGCCTGGTCAGCGAGTGGGGCGAGGTGTGGCCGCGGTGGATCCCCGGCCTCGGCGGCCGCCCGGTCCCGGTCCTCGCCGCGGTCCTCCCCGCCGGGCTCGGCGCCGCGTTCAACACGCTGCTGTGGCCGTACTCGATGGCGATGATCAGCACCGGCCACCGGATCACCGGCGAGTCGGACCCCGGCCCCTACCTGGACGGCTGGCAGTCCGCCGTCTTCTACACCGCGTACTGGCCGCTCGCCGCCTGGGGCCCGCTGCTGGGGCTGCTCACCGTGCACTATTTCCGCCGCCGGCGGGGCACCCGTAAAAACACCGGTGGCAAGGAGTGAATGAGCACTCCCTGCCACTATCAAGATATAGCGCATGGGGGGCCTTGCGGCAAGGCCCCACCCCTGCCACACAATTGCCAACCTCGGACCCGCGACCTGCGGAAATGTCCGAACGGAAAGACCTACGGGGAATCGGGGAAATCCATGCTTGACGTCATCGTGGTCGGCGGCGGACCCACCGGCCTGATGCTCGCCGCCGAGCTGCGCCTGCAGGGCGTACAGGTGGCCGTCCTCGAAAAGGCGGCGGAACCGCCGATCCACTCCCGCGCCCTCGGCCTGCACGTGCGCAGCATCGAGCTGCTCGACCAGCGCGGCCTGCTGGCGGAGTTCCTGGCCCGCGGCACGCAGTACCGGGTCGGCGGGTTCTTCGCCGCCATCGCCAAGTCCTGGCCCGAGGACCTGGACACCGCGCACGGGTACGTCCTCGGCATCCCGCAGCGCGTCACCGAGCAGCTGCTCACCGACCACGCCCTCGCCCTCGGCGCCGACCTGCGGCGCGGCGTCGAACTCGTCGGCCTCGACCAGGACACGGACGGCGTCACCGCCGAACTCGCCGACGGCACAACGCTTCGCGCGCGGTACCTGGTCGGCTGCGACGGCGGGCGCAGCACCGTCCGCAAGCTCACCGGCATCGCCTTCCCCGGCCTGGACACCCGGGTCGAGACGCTGATCGGCGAGATGCAGATCGGCGTCCCGCCGGAGACCGTCACCGAGGTCGTCACGGAGGTCCGGCGCACCCAACTGCGGTTCGGCGTCGGCCCGATGCCCGACGGGGTGTACCGCGTCGTCGTCCCCGCCGACGGCCTCGCCGAGGACCGCACCGTCCCGCCGACCCTCGACGAGATCAAGGAGCGGCTGCGGGCCGTCGCCGGCACCGACTTCGGCGTCCACTCGCCGCGCTGGCTCTCCCGCTTCGGCGACGCCACCCGGCAGGCCGAGCGCTACCGCGACGGCCGTGTCCTGCTCGCCGGCGACGCCGCCCACATCCACCCGCCGACCGGCGGCCAGGGCCTCAACCTCGGCCTCCAGGACGCCTTCAACCTCGGCTGGAAGCTCGCCGCCGAGATCAACGGCTGGGCCCCCGCCGGCCTGCTCGACAGCTACCACGACGAACGGCACCCGGTCGGCGCCGAGGTCCTCGACAACACCCGCGCCCAGATGCAGCTCCTCTCCACCGATCCCGGCGCCCAGGCGGTCCGGCGGCTGCTCGCCGAACTCATGGAGTTCGAGGACGTCAACCGCCACCTGATCGAGAAGATCACCGCGATCGGCATCCGCTACGACTTCGGCGACGACAACCCGCTCGTCGGCCGCCGCCTCCGCGACCTCCCGCTCAAGCAGGACCGCCTCTACGACCACCTCCACACCGGCCGCGGCCTCCTCCTCGACACCACCGGCACCCTCGCCCCCACCGGCTGGGCCGACCGCGTCGACCACCTCCCCTGCCCCGCCGACCTCGCCGACCTGCTCGGCGCCCCCGCCCTCCTCCTCCGCCCCGACGGCCACATCGCCTGGGCCGGCGACGACCAGCAGGACCTCCTCACCCACCTCCCCACCTGGTTCGGCGCACCCACTGCGGGCTGACCTCGGCCGGCCGGTCGGTTGTCCGAGGCGGCTGCTTGGATCACCGCGTGACAGTTCACGAGGTGATCAAGCAGCTGCCGGACCCCGAGGCCGTCCGCGCCCGGTCAAAGGCGATGGCGATGCTCGACGCCGTCCTCAGCCCGGAGTGGGAGTGGCGCTACTACTCGTACGACGCCCACTGGGCACCGTCCGAGGAGATGGCGTCGATGCGGAACGGGTGCGGCGACGACTACGCCATCATCTTCGCGGCGGCCGGGGTCTACGCGCAGGCCTGCTACCACGAGTCACCGATCAGCCCGTTCCGTACCTCACCACCCGCGCCCTGGCCCGGACTGTTCGACTCCCTCCCGGAAGTCCTCCGCCCGATGGCGGAGGAGCCGGCGTTCCTCGACCACGACGGCATCTCCCGGGCTACCGCATGCCTGTGGCGGGAGACGACAGACTCCACGTGGCGGTGCGGCGACATCCAGGTCCCCGACGACCGCGAGGGCGACGCCGACGGAGCCGAGTGGCTCTTCGGGCTGCTCCTCGCGGGCACCGCCGAGGCGTACCGGGAATTCGCGGAGGAGTACTACGAACTGGAGCCGGATCCTGCCGCCGTCCAGCACGTCTACGACCTTCGGCCGTTGACGCAGGAGGTGGTCACCGCGCTCAACCCTGACGTCCGGCTCGCAGACCTGGCCGCGGACATCGCCGGGATCGGCTACCCGGCGTAGTCCGATCCCGGCCGGTGCGGCTGGTCGAGGAGGGCGAGTTCCTCCTCGGTCAGGCGGAGGGCGCCGGCGGCGAGGTTCTCGGCGAGGTGGGCCGGGCTGGTGGTGCCCGGGATGGCGAGGACGTGCGGGCCGCGGTGCAGGGTCCAGGCCAGCCGGACCTGGGCCGGGGACGCGCCGTGCGCGCGGGCGACCGCGAGGACGCGGGAGTCCTGCTCGGCGGCCACGGCGCCCTCACGGCGGAGACCGGAGACCGCGAAGAACGGGACGAAGGCGATGCCCCACTCCGCGCACCGGTCCACCAGGCCGACCTCGTCCGCGTTGCGCCAGTCCAGGCCGTACGAGTTCTGCACGCACACGACGGGCGCGATCGTCCGGGCCTCCTCGACGTGCTCCGGGCGGACGTTGGACAGGCCGAGGTGCCGGATCAGCCCTGCCTCGCGCAGGTCGGCGAGGGCGCCGAAGTGCTCGGCGACGGAGTCCAGCCCGGGCCCGTTGCGGCGCAGGTTCACCACGTCCAGGTGGTCGCGGCCGAGCTGACGCAGGTTCTCCTCGACCTGTCCGCGCAGCTGGTCGGGGCGGCCCATGGTGTGCCACTCGCCGGACGGGTCCCGCCACGGGCCGACCTTGGTCACGACGGTCACCTCGCCGGTCCAGGCGGTGAGCGCCCGGTTGATCAGCTCGTTCGCGGAGCGCAGCGGCGAGAAGTAGAACGACGCCGTGTCGACGTGGTCGACACCCTGCTCGAACGCGCCGAGCAGCAGCCGCACCGCCGCGTCCCGGTCGATCGGCGTGCCGTCCGAGTTCCCCATCATCCCGTTGCCGGTCAGCCGCATCGCCCCGTACCCGACCCGGTTCACCTCCAGGTCGCCGAGCTTCCACGTCCCCGCACCGCCTGCTGTACGCACCGCACTCCTCTGATCTGCCGGTCGGTCAGGTGATGGAGTATGAGGCGGCCGAACAGTGCTTCGACAGGTCTTCGGGCGGAGCGAAAGATCACATCCGGATCGGGAACGAACCGTCACCGTTCGGCCGTTGAACCCGGCGAGAGGCGCTCGCGGGACCGCACGCTCGCTACCCTGGTGTGTCGCAGACGGCGGCAGGGTGCTGGGGGTGTGGTGCGGGTCCGGATTCTGGCGCTGGCCACCGAATGGCTGCCCGCGCACGGCGGCGTGAGCACCTTCAACCGGCAGCTCTGCCGGGCGCTGGCCGCCGAGGGCGCGGAGGTCTACTGCTCGCTCCCGGCCGAACCGTCCGCCGCCGAGCTCGCCGACGCGCAGCGGTGCGGCGTCCACCTCGTCACCCCCCACCTGCTCCGTGGCGCGACCCACCTGGAAACCCTCGCCCGCCCACCCCGGCTCCCCAACGGATGGGTACCAGACGTCGTCCTCGGCCACGGACGCGTCACCGGCCGCCCCGCCCACACTCTCGTCCACGACCACTTCAAGACCACCGCCCGCTTCCACATCGTGCACACCCACCCGAGCGAACTGGAGTGGTTCAAGACCGACCGCGACGACGACCCCGCCGAACGTGCCGAGGACCGTACCCGCGAGGAGTGGGAACTCCTCGACAGCGCCTCGCGCGTCATTGCGGTCGGCCCTCGTCTCCTGCGCAAGCTGCGACCCGATTTCGCGGACGGTGACCGGCTCCTGCGCATCGACCCCGGCTTCGACGACCCGGACCGGCAGGACGGGCCCGCCCTCACCCGCCGTCCAGGTCCGCCACGCATCCTGGTCGTGGGACGTCTGGAAGACCACCACATCAAGGGCGTGGACGTCGCTGCCCGCGCGGTCGGCCACGTACTTCGGAGCGAGGCACTGGTTGACGAGCCGGACCTCGAACTGCTCCTGCGTGGCAGCCGGCCCGGCGACGGCGCCGAGCTGCGCCAACGGGTGGGCGAGTGGGCCGGTCGGCTGCCACTCGACAAGTTGGATGTCAGCGTCCGGAACTACTCCACGGATTCCGATTGGCTGCGGCAGGAACGCAACACCGCCTCCCTCGTCCTGATGCCGTCCCGAGCCGAGGCGTTCGGCATGGTCGGTATGGAGGCCATCGCCGCAGGAATTCCACTCCTGGCGTCCCGCAACAGCGGGCTTGGGATGTTGCTCAAGGAGCGCTGGCCCGAGCAGACACGACGGATCGTACTGCCGCTGCACAACGACGAGGACACGGACACACGTATCTGGGCCGGCGCCATCGCACAGGTGCTGAACGATCGCGAGGCCGCCTACGCCGAAGCCGAGACCCTTCGCCGGACAACCGGCGCGGACTGTACATGGAGCGCCGGCGCCCGGACACTCCTCGACGCGGTCAAGGAACTCCGAGCCATTCATGTCGGTATTCCGGGCGGAACGGCTCCGTGCTCGTTCTACCGCCAGTCGATCGTCCGGATTGCCGGCGGTGGCTGCGAAGGCCGGGACGACGAACTCGCGGCCATGGCCGACTTCGCCACCTCCTCCGACAGGGCCGGTAGCGACGGGTGGTGGCGCTGGCTCGCCCCTGCATGGTCCGGCAAGACCACCGTCATGGCCCAATTCGCCCTCAACCCGCCGCCCGGCGTGCGCGTCGTCGCGTTCTTCATCACCGCCCGTCTCGCCGGCCAGAACGACCGCGCGGCGTTCTGTCAGATCGTCCAGCGCCAGCTGTACGCCCTGCTCGGCGAGGAGGAACCGCCCGTCACCGAACAGACCCGCGACAGCCAGCTCCTGCACGCCCTCGAACGCGCCGCCGCTCAATGCGAGCTGAAGGGCGAGCGCCTGGTCCTGGTAGTCGACGGCCTCGACGAGGACCGTGGCGTCACCACCGGCCCCGACGCCCACAGCATCGCAGCGCTGATTCCTGCCGTCCTGCCCCATGGCGCCCGGGCGATCGTCGCCGGGCGTCCCCACCCTCCCGTCCCGGACGACGTACCGCGCAACCACCCGCTGCACGGCGACGCCATCGATCACATGCTCAGTTCGTCGCCATACGCCAAAGCTGCCCGGGTGGAAGCCGAACGCGACCTCGAGCGGCTGCTCCACGACGGCGGTCTGGGCGGTGACCTGGTGGGGCTGGTCGCGGCAGCCGGTGGCGGCCTCACTGCCGCCGATCTGGCGCACCTGTGCACCGCAGACACCACCCCTCGGATCGTCGAACGCGCCCTCAGTGGGTCAACCGGCCGTGCCTTCACGACTCGCCCCACGACCTGGCACCACCTCGGCGCCGGAAGCGTCTACCTCCTCGCCCACGAGGAGATCCAGCAGGCAGCGCTCGCTCTGATCGCTCCGGGCAGGTTCACCGACCACCTCAACCGCATTCATGCCTGGGCCGAGGAACACCGAGCGGCCGGCTGGCCCGGGAACACTCCCGAGTACCTACTCCGCGGGTACCCTGACCTGCTCCACTCCACCGCCGACCTCGACCGACTCACCGCGCTGGCCTGCGACCCGGCCCGCCATGAACGCCTTTGGCAGGTCAGCGGGGCCGACCGGGCCGCCCTCGACGACATCCGGGCCGCATTCGACGTCCTGCTCACCACCGGTTCGGCACCGAGCGAGGAGCAGTTGGGCGCGGCGTTTCGCCTCGCCGTCCAGCGTGACAACCTTCACCGGGCCAGTGGCAACACACCTGCCGCCCTCATGGCTGTCTGGGCCCGTCTCGGCCGTGTCGACCGGGCCATCGCCATGGCCCACGCTCTTCCGACCGCCGAAACCCGAGCTGCCCGGCTCACCGAGGCCGCACAGCGATTGGTCTCCAACGGTTGCTCGGACCCAGCGACCCGGTTGCTCGATGAGGCCTCGGGTTTCCTACCTGCCATCCACGATGCGGATGCGCGGGCCCGGGCTCAGGCCGATCTCGCCGGAGCGTTCTCCAGCGTGGGCGAACACCAAAGGGCGGCCGAACTCGTGAACGGCATCACCAGGTCGGCGGAGAGAGACCGAGCGCTCGCGCTCGTCGCACCCGGACTGGCTGTCGACGGTCTGCATCCGCAGGCCATTCGCGCCGGCCGGTCCATCAGTGAGGTGAACAGCCGCATTCGGGTGCTGGCAGAGGTCACAGGTGCGCTGGCAGACGCCGGCCATGACCGTCGAGCGATCGATCTCGCCCAAGAAGTGATCGAGCTGAGCCTCACGCTCGGCAACGAACGACACCGGCTGGCGGCCTTGGTCCACGTTGCCGGCGCGCTCATCAGGAGCACGGCGACCGATCAGGCAGCACGGCTGCTGGACGAGGCGATCCGCCGGGCCCGAGTGGTCGGGATTCCTCATCACAGCACCTTCGTCGGCACCCTTACCAGGCTCGGCCACCTCCGAGCTGCCGTCGAACTTGCCAATGCCGTCCCCGAGTCGCGCCGACGGTCCACCGCGTTCGCTGCTATCGCCACAGCCCTCGCCGAAATCGGCGACCACCTCGAGGCCATCAGACTCGCTCGCACCATCACCGACCGGTACCTCCGGACGGAGGCACTCACCGAGATCGCGGGCGACCTGGCCGCGGCCGACCAGGGCACCGCTGCTCTCGAACTCGTCCTCACCATCGCGGACCCGGACGAACAGGTCAGAGCTCTCGCTCGCGTCGCGGGTGCCGTCGCCAGGGCTGGCGACCACAAACAGGCGTCCGAACTCGCCCGCACCATCAACGACCAAGGCCTCAAGGCCGAGGTCTACGCCGACCTGGCAGACGCTCTGGTCACCGACGGCCAGGGCCACCGGGCCGAACGGCTCGCCCAAGAGGCGGTCACGCTCGCCCGCGGCGTCACAGACCCTTGCCGGGAGGGCATCGCGCTCATGAGGATCGCAGAGGCTCTGCTCAAGGCCGGCTGCCGTCAGCAGACGACGGGTCCGATCGCACGAGCCGTCGAGCTCGCGGGCGCCGTGCCGGACTCGGTCGACCGAGTGGTTCTGCGTATGCGGGTCGCGTCCGTTCTCACCCGGGTCGGTCGACACCTGCAGGCCTTCGAGCTCGTTGACGCCGTTCCGGACCCGTTCTTCCGCACGGCCGCGATCACGGACCTCACGGTCGTACTCGCCCGGTCAGGGCAGCACGACAGAGCACTTGAACTCGTCGGCAGCCTCTCCACGCCGGACAGCCAGGCAAGCGCGCTGGCCGGCGTCGTGCGCGAACTCGCCAAGGCCGGTCACCATCGACGGGCCACCGAACTCGCCCACACCATCGTCGGGCCGGAGAACGAGGCGGAAGCCCTGCTCGCCGTCGTGGACGCACTCGCCAAGGCGGACCGTCATCGACAAGCCGTCGACGTCGCCCGGACCCTCACCGACGCGTACGACAGGGCCTGCGGCCTCACCCGAATCGCGGACGCTCTCGCGAGAGCGGATCGCCGGGACGCAGCCGCCGAGTCGGCCGGGTCAGCAGTCAGGGCCGCCCGCACCATCACCGACCTGAGCAAGCGAGACGCGGCGCTGGGTTTCATTGCCCCCGTCCTCGCAAGGTTCGATCGACACCGGCAAGCCGTCGACCTGGCGCAGGACATCCTCTCCCCGGAGCTCCGCGAGGTCGCGCTGATCAACATCGCGGCAGCGCTCACCGAGACCGGCCGCCGACGGCTGGCGACCGAGATCGCCGACACCATCGGCGATCCGGGGATGAGAGTCGAAGCAACGGCACACATGTCCGTCGCCCTGGCTCGGGTGGGTGATACGCAGGGCTCTCTCGAACTCGCCCGGACCATCGGCGACCCGGAGCGTCAAGCAGGAGCCCTGGCCAAGGTGGCAAAGATCCTGGGGCCGCATCGACCCGAAACCCCGCGGATCCTCCTGGAAGCCCTGGCCCTCTCGCACTGGAGACGGTCCGTCAAGATGCTGGCGAAGGTCGTACCCGACGCGGTGGCCGACGCCGCGTCACTGCTGGCCTGACACCGCGGTGTGCGCCGCGAGGACGGCGAGGTAGGCGCGGTGGATGTCCTCGCGGTCGGCGGGTTCGGGGACGGTGTCGCGGGCGAGGCGGTCGATCATGGCGGCCTGGTCGAGCAGGACGGCACGCTGGTCCTCGGCCCGGGTGGCGGCCATGATCGCGGACAGCGCGTCGAGCTGCCGGATCAGCACGGCGGGCATGCCGGCGGCGGTCTGGCGGATCTTCTCGAAGGCGCGCTGGACGAGGCGTTCGTAGCTGACCGGGACGGTGAGGACCCGGATGTGGCCGCCGACGTCGCGGTGGACGGGGTCGGGGTCCCAGTGCTCGGCGATCCGGCACAGGCCCTCGCCCAGCCAGTCGACGCAGGTCAGTGTGGTGAAGGTGTCGTTGACGGCGGTGGAGAGCGCGCGGATGCCGATCTCGACGAGCTGGTCGACGGCGAAGGCGATGTCCTGGGCGAGCGACCGGGTCGGGCCGGTGACGTGGGCGCGGGCGAAGCTGCGGGCGACGGCGGGGGCGGCTTCGGCGGGCCAGACGGTGGCCATCCGGTGGCCCTGGACGAGGAAGTGGCCGGGGCGGTGTTCCAGGCGGATCACGGCGTCGAGTTCGGCGGCCATCCGGACCAGGGTGCGGTGCCGGACGAACTGGAGGTAGCCGCTGGCGGGGGCGGCGACGGCGGCGCCCGCGCTGTCGAGGCGGGCGTGCAGTTCGGCGGCGCCGGGGCCCTGGTCGGGTGCGCCGGTGCGTCGGGGTTCGGCGGCGCCCGCGTCGATGGCGGCGGAGAGTTCGGCGGCGATGCCGGCGATGACCCGGGGCAGTTGGATGGAGGTCGCGATGTGGTGGATGAAGAAGATCAGGACCGCCAGGTCGGCGAGGACCAGCACCATGCAGAGGGTGATGGACAGGTGCGGGACGAACTCGCCGTCGCCGGCCGGCCCGATCGAGACCAGGGCCAGGACCGCGTACACGAAGGTGCCGACGAAGGTGCCGAGGGTGAGCTGGGTGGTGCGGTCGCGGATGAAGGTGCGCATCATCCGCGGGCCGAACTGGGTGGAGGCCAGGGTCAGCGTCACGATCATGATCGAGAAGACCACGCCGACCACGGTGATCAGGGCGGCGGCGATGGCGGCGAGGATCTGCCGGGCGGCGTCGGCGGTGCCGCTGATCACCCAGGGCGGCAGGGTGATGTCGCCCCGGTAGTCGGCCCGGTCGACCTGCCAGGTGGCCACGAAGAGCAGGACGGCGAGCAGCACCTCGACGCTGGGGACGACCCACAGGTTGGTGCGCAGCGCTTCCTTGCGCCACTGCGCTTCCAGGTGGACCCCGCCGATCACACGGCCGAGCGTAGCCACCGGGTACGGGTGCGCCGCGGCGACGCGCCGTCGGACGGGTGACGGCCCGGCGGGGTGGGCCGACCGGGTGAAAGTCCGGGCGGATCGGGGCGGTCGTTCGAGCGTGGCGGGGGCGCGCGGGAAAGGGTGGGCGTGGCCGTCGGTCGGGGCGGGGTGGTGGAGCGGCGGGAGGTGCCGGGTGGGCGGCGGGGAGGTGCGGCCGGAGCCGCAGCGGGTGATCAGCGAGACGACCCGGGCCGCGGTGTTCGTGGTGCTGACGGTGGCGCCGGGCGGCGAGCAGGCGGTCCGCGAGGCGCTGGGCGGCCTGGCGGCGCTGGTGCGCTCGCTGGGGTTCCGCAAGCCCGGGGAGAAGTTGAGCTGTGTGACCGGGATCGGCTCGGCGGCGTGGGACCGGCTGTTCGCGGGGCCGCGCCCGGCGGAGCTGCATCCGTTCCGGGAGCTGCGCGGCGCCCGGCACACCGCGCCGGCGACGCCGGGCGACGTGCTGCTGCACATCCGCGCGCAGCGCCTGGACCTGTGCTTCGAGCTGGCGTCGATCGTGACCCGCCGACTGGCGGGGGCGGCGCGGGTGGTGGACGAGACGCACGGCTTCACCTACTTCGACCAGCGCGACCTGCTGGGCTTCGTGGACGGCACGGAGAACCCGGTGGGCCGCGCGGCGGTCTCCGCGGCGCTGATCGGCGAGGAGGACCCGGAGTTCGCGGGCGGCAGCTACGTGGTGGTGCAGAAGTACCTGCACGACCTGGACGCCTGGGACGGGCTCACCGTCGAGGAGCAGCAGCACGTGGTGGGCCGCACCAAGCTGGAGGACATCGAGCTGCCCGAGGGCGTCCAGCGCCCGGACTCGCACGTGGCGGTCAACCAGGTGCTCGGCGCGGACGGCGAGGAGCGGCAGATCCTGCGCGCCAACATGCCGTTCGGCTCGGTCGCGGACGGCCGCTTCGGCACCTACTTCATCGGCTACGGCCGCACGCCGGAGGTGACCGAGCAGATGCTGCGCAACATGTTCCTGGGGACGGACGAGGCGCCGCACGACCGGATCCTGGACTTCTCCACGGCCGTGACGGGTTCGCTGTTCGCCGTGCCGCCGGCCGGGTTCCTGGACGCGCTGCCGCCCGCGCCCGGCGCGGAAGCCCCCGAGGCGCGTCCGGCCGGGCAGCCCGCCGACGTCCCCCTCGACTCCTCGCTGCGGATCGGCAGCCTCAAGCCCGTGCCCACCTCGACGAAGGCCGAGTGACCCATGGACAACCTGCACCGCAAGCTCGCCCCGATCAGCGCCGCCGCCTGGCAGGAGCTGGAGGACGAGGTGCGTTCCACCTTCACCCTGCACCTGGCCGGCCGCCGGGTGGTGGACCTGGACGGTCCGCACGGGTCGGCGTTCGCCGCGGCGGGCACCGGCCACCTGCGGCCGGCGGGCCGGCCCGCGCCGGGGGTGAGCGCGCGGGTGCACCAGGTGCGGGCGGCGATGGAGCTGCGGCACCCGTTCACGCTGTCCCGGGAGGCGATCGACTCCGTGGAGCGCGGCTCCGGGGACAGCGACTGGCAGCCGGCGAAGGACGCGGCCCGGGCGATGGCGCTGACCGAGGACCGGATCGTCTTCGAGGGCTGGGTGGAGGCCGGCATCGAGGGGTTGCGGGCCGGTTCCTCGGCGGAGCCGCTGCCGCTCCCGGCGGACGTCACGGAGTACCCGGACGCGGTCAGCCGGGCGCTCACCACCCTGCGGCTGGCCGACGTCGACGGGCCGTACGCGCTGCTGCTGGGCGCGGAGGCGTACACCGCGGTCAACGAGACCTCGGACCACGGCTACCCGGTGCGCCAGCACATCGCGCGGGTGCTGGACGGGCCGATCATCTGGGCGCCGGCGCTGGAGGGCGGGTGCGTGCTGTCCACCCGCGGCGGGGACTTCACGCTGCACCTGGGCCAGGACCTGTCGATCGGGTACCTGAGCCACGACGCGGAGACGGTGAGCCTGTACCTCCAGGAGAGCGTGACGTTCAGCCTGCTCAGCCCGGAGGCGTCGGTCCCGCTGGCGGGCTGATCGCCGCGAGGCCCTCTCCCCCGGCGCGGCCGGATGGGGCAGGCTGGGTGCGACGGGTGGGGAGGCGGTTGTGGAGACGGGTGAGTACCGGCGGCTGGACGCCGGTCGGCGCGAGCGGGTGCTGGCGGCGGCGGTCGCGGCCGGGCTGCTCGGCGCGGAGCAGGTGGCGGCCGGGTTCCTGGACGTGGACGGGGTGCGGGAGAGCGTCGGCGAGCTGCGGGCGGCGTTCGGCGCGGCGCCGGTGCTGCACACCTTCGCGGTGAAGGCGGCGCCGCTGGTGCCGCTGCTGCGGCTGCTGGCGGACGCGGGGATGGGCTGCGAGGTGGCCAGCCCCGGGGAGTTGGCGATCGCGCTGGCGGCCGGGGTGCCGGTCGAGCGGATCGTGCTGGACTCCCCCGCCAAGAGCGCCGGGGAGCTGGCGCACGCGCTCGACCTGGGGGTGGCCGTCAACGCGGACAACCTGCAGGAGCTGGCCAGGATCGCCGAGCTGGTGGAGGACGCGAGCACCCGCTCGGTGCTGGGGCTGCGGGTCAACCCGCAGGTCGGCGCGGGGTCGATCGGGGCGATGAGTACCGCCTCCGAGCACTCCAAGTTCGGTGTGCCGCTGCGCGATCCGGGCACCCGCAAGCGGGTGGTGGCGGCGTTCGAACGGCATCCGTGGCTGTCCCGGATCCACGTCCACGTCGGCTCGCAGGGCTGCCCGCTCGACCTGATCGCGGCGGGCGTCCGGGAGGCCTGGGAGCTGGCCGAGGAGGTGAACGAGCGGGCCGGCCGGCAGCAGGTGGCCGCGCTCGACCTGGGCGGCGGACTGCCCGTCAACTTCCAGGACGAGCAGGTGCGGCCCACGTACGCCGAGTACGTGGCGGAGCTGGGCGCGGCGGTGCCGGGGCTGTTCGACGGGCGGTACGGGCTGGTGACCGAGTTCGGGCGCTCGCTGGTGGCGAAGAACGGCTTCACGGCGGCCCGGGTGGAGTACACCAAGGTGGTCGGCGGCCGCCGGATCGCGCTGACCCACGCGGGGGCGCACCTGGCGACCCGGACGGTGTTCATGCCGGACGCCTGGCCGCTGCGGGTGTCGGTGCACCGCCCGGACGGGGTCCGGCGCCTGAGCGGCGAGGAGCCGCAGGACGTGGCCGGGCCGTGCTGCTTCGCCGGCGACCTGGTGGCGCGGGCCCGGACGCTGCCCCGGATCGAGCCGGGCGACCTGGTGGTGCTGGAGGACACCGGCGGCTACTACACCTCCGCCCCGTGGGGCTACAACAGCATCGCCCGGCCGGCGGTGCACGGGTTCTCCACGGCGGGCAGCGGGGTGCGGTTCGCGGCCCTCCGGCGGCGGCAGACCCTGGCCGAGGTGGTCGCCGAGGCCGGCGGCGACCTGCCGGACGCGCTCGACCGGCTGGACGCCGGGGCGGGCTGAGTCAGTCGTCGCCGCGGGCCAGGCGGCGCAGCCGGCCGAGGCCGGTGAAGCGTTCGCGCTGGCCGACGGAGGCCTTGTCGAGCTCCTCCATCAGGCGGCGGGAGCGGTGGTCGAGGTCGAGCTCGTCGAGGATCCGGTCGACCTCGGCGAGCAGGGAGCCGTGCAGCTGCCAGGCCTCCGGGTGTTCCTGGACGCGGAGCAGCAGCAGCTGGGCGACCCGCTCGCGGCTGTGCCAGGCGGCGGTGAGTTCGGCGGCGAGGCGCCGTTCGGCCTCCTCGGCGTTCTGGGCGACCTGGGTGGTGACCAGGACGGCGAAGCTGACCAGGGCGCCGCCGAGGTGGTCGAGCAGGTCCTCCAGGGCGGCGCTGACGTCCGGGTCGAACAGCCGGCCGCCGGGGCCGCGGCGTTTGGCGAGGTCGGTGAGGGAGCGGGCGATCACCCGGATCACCACGACGCAGATCTCCAGGGTGTCCAGCCCGGTGCGCAGCACGGTGCGGGAGAGCAGGCCCTCGCTGATCCGGGGGTTGAGCCGCAGGCTGTCCTCGGCCTGGCGGAGGGCGGCGTCGACCTCGGCGATGGCCTGGTCGAGCCGGCGGGCCTCGTGCAGGTGTTCGGCGGCGCGTTCGACCGGGACGGGTCCGCCGAGCTGGTCGGCGATGTCGAGCAGCAGGTGGCGGGCGCGGCGGGCCAGGCCCTCGATCGACTCGCCCGCCGAGTCGACCCAGACCGGCGGCGCGAAGACCAGGTTGAACAGCAGGCCGACGACGGCGCCGATCAGGGTCTCCACCACCCGGTCCCAGGCCTGGGTGGCCAGGCGGGTGACGCCGAGGACGAGCATCGCGCTGATCGCGACCTCGTTGACGAACTCGCCGACCCGGATGAACTGGCCGACCGTCAGCGAGGCCAGGATGATCAGCCCGAGGCTCCACCAGGACAGCCCCATCACCGAGCTGAAGCCGATCGCGATCAGCACGCCGACGACCACCGAGTTGACCCGGCGGATGCCGGTGGTGAGCGTGGAGTACAGGGTGACCTGGACGACCAGCAGCGCGGTCAGCGGTGCGGTCAGCGGCGCCGGTTCGGCGCTGAGCTGCAGGGCGACCGCGTACGACAGGGTGGCGGCCGCCGTCGCCCGGAGGGTGAGGACGGCCGCCGGGTCCCTGAGCAGGCGGCGGAGCACGGCCGCCGCCTCGGCGGGGGTGGGCATCGCGGGTGGCCGGGGCTAGTGCACCACCGCGAGCTCGTGCGGGGTGGAGTTGAACCGGCGGCCGCCGTCGCCGGTGACGGTGACGATGTCCTCGATCCGGACGCCGAACCGGCCGGGGAGGTAGATGCCCGGCTCGATCGAGAAGCACATGCCGGGCACCAGCGGCTGCTCCTCGCCCTCCACCATGTAGGGCGGCTCGTGGGTGGTCAGGCCGATGCCGTGGCCGACGCGGTGGATGAAGTACTCCCCGTACCCGGCCTCGGTGATCACCGCGCGGGCCACCCGGTCGACCTCCTGGCAGGCGATGCCGGGGCGGACCGCCTCGAAGGCGGTCTGCTGGGCCTGCCGGACGACGTCGTGCACCCGGCGCACCTCGTCCGGCACGTCGTCGCCGACGTGCACGGTGCGGGTGGTGTCGGAGCCGTAGCCGTCCTTGAGGCCGCCGAAGTCGAGGACCACGGTGTCGCCCGGCTGGATCACCCGGTCGTCGGCCTCGTGGTGCGGGTCGGCGCCGTTCGGCCCGGAGCCGACCACGGTGAAGTCGACCTGGCTGTGCCCGAATTCGAGCAGCAGCGCGGCCAGGTCGGCGGCCACCTCCTGTTCGGTGCGCCCGGCGAAGCGCACCTTGAGGATCTCGCCGTACGCGGCGTCGGCGGCCGCCCCGGCGGCGGCCAGCCGGGTCAGCTCGTCGGCGTCCTTGACCGCGCGCAGCATCGGCAGCGAACGGGTGAGCGAGGTGTAGCCGGTGCCCGGCCGGGCGCCCTGCAGGCCGAGCAGGTGCATCGCCCAGGCGTTGTCGGAGATCCCGTACCGGCCGTCCTCCAGCAGCGGGGCGACGGCCGCGTACGGGTCCTCGCCGTCGCTCCAGTCGGAGAGCCGGACGGCGCCGGCGCCGGTGGCCCGTTCGGCGTCGGGGCGTTCCAGCTTGGGCACCACCAGGACCGGTTCGCGGCCGGGGGTGAGCAGCAGGGTGGTGAGCCGTTCGGTGATGGCGGTCGGCTGGTAGCCGGTGAAGTAGGCCAGGTCGGGGCCCGGGGCGACGAGCAGGCCGGCGAGGCCGGCCGCCGCGGCGGCGTCGGCGGCGCGGGTCATCCGGGCGGCGAAGTCCTGGGTGGTGAAGGGCTGCGGCATGCGTCGGTCCCTTCTCAGCGCCGGGCCGCGGCGTAGTGGCGCAGGAAGAGGGCCTCGACGTGCGCCATGTGCTCGATCTCGCGCGGGTCGACGCTCTCGTTGGGCGCGTGGATCAGGCAGGCGGGCTCCTCGACGCCCATCAGGATGATCTCCGTCCCGGGGTAGGTGGAGGCGAGCACGTTGCACAGCGGGATCGAGCCGCCCTGGCCGAGGTAGGCCAGCGGCTTGCCGTAGACCTCCTGGGCGGCCTTGTCGAGCGCGGCGTACGCCCGGCCGTCGGTGGCGGCGCGGAACGGCGCGCCGGACTGCTCCGGCTCGATCTCCACCTTCGCGCCCCACGGCACGGCGGCCCGCAGGTGGGCCACCAGGGCGGCGCGGGCGGCGCCGGGGTCGGTGCCGGGCGGGATCCGCAGGCTGACCCGGGCCCGGGCGGTGGCCGGGACGGCGGCGGCCGAGCCGACCACCGGCGCGCAGTCGATGCCGAGCACGGTGACCGCGGGCCGGGCCCACAGCCGGTCGGCGACGCTGCCGCCGCCCGGCAGTTCGGCGCCGTCCAGCACGCCGGCGTCGGTACGGAACTGCTGCTCGTCGTAGCCGACGCCGTCCCAGCTGCCGTCGCCGTCGAGGCCGTCGATCCGGGTGGAGCCGTCCGGGCCGCGCAGCGAGTCCAGGGCGCGGATCAGCGCGGCCAGCGCGTCGGGCGCCGGGCCGCCGAACATGCCGGAGTGCACGTCGCCCTTGAGCGTGGTGACGGTGACCACCACGTTCACCACGCCGCGCAGCGAGGTGGTCGCGGTGGGCACGCCGACCGCGGCGTTGCCGGTGTCGCAGATCAGCAGCGCGTCGGCGTGCAACTCGTCGGCGTGCGAGGAGACGTAGGCCTCCAGGCCGCCGGTGCCCTGCTCCTCGGAGCCCTCGACGACCAGCTTCAGGCCGACCGGCAGGTCGTCGCCGAGGGCGCGCAGCGCGGTGAGGTGCATGACGATGTTGCCCTTGCAGTCAGCGGCGCCGCGGCCGTACCAGCGGCCGTCGCGCTCGGTCAGCTGGAAGGGCGGGGTGGTCCACGCCTGGTCGTCGAGCGGCGGCTGCACGTCGTAGTGCGCGTACAGCAGCACGGTCGGCGCGCCGGGCGGCGGCGGGCGGTGGCCGAGCACGGCGTGGCTGCCGTCCGGCGTCTCGGCGAGGTGGACGTCGCGCAGCCCGACCGCGGTGAACGCGTCGGCCACCCACTGGGCGGCCTCACGGCACTTCTCCGGCGGGTACTGGCGGGGGTCGGCGACGGAGGGGATGGAGACGAGTTCCGTCAGGTCCGCCTTGGCCAGGGGCATCAGGTCGGCGATCCTGCGGGCGAGTTCGTCGGTCATGGCGGAGTGCTCCCGGGGGGGGGTTCGGCTCAGGGGTTCTCGACGGTCTTGGCGGTCTTGTAGTCGTCGACCTTCTGGTTGAACTCGACCAGTTCCTCCGGGCAGTAGACGTTGAGCACGATCGCCTCCGCCTCGACGGTCCGGGCGTTGGAGATGATCGGCCGCTGGCCGGGGCCGGCCGCGCCGTTGGACATGTTGACCTTCTGCAGGGCGGTCTTCAGCGCACCCGACGGGTTCTCGCAGACCGCGCCGCCGTCGGTGCCCAGGGTGCGGGCGATCTGGCCCTCGTCCGGGTGCGGGTAGCCCTGCGCGGTGAGCTCGTCGGCCAGCTGCCCGGCCTTCCTCGCGGCCTCGTTGGTCTGCTTCTGCTGGGTGTACGTCAGCAGGCCGATCACCACCATCGCGACCAGCAGCACGATCGAGCCGATGTAGATCCAGCGGTGCTGCGAGGCCATCATCGTCCTGCTCATGCGGCCACCTCCTCACCGGCGGCGTCGGGCTGCCGCCACTCGGGCTTGCTCAGCTTCAGGAAGGTGAAGGGGATGATCAGGCCGAGGATCAGCAGGCCGCCGCCGACGATGGCGACGTAGCCCCAGACGCTGCCGCCGCCGAACTGGGAGGACGGCACGAAGCCGATGACCATCGCGGCCGCCGAGGCCAGCAGGCCGACCACGCAGAGCACCACCAGGCCCGGGGCGCGGTAGCCGCGCGGGTGGTCGGGCTGCAGTCGGCGCAGCCGGATCGCGGCGACGAACATCAGCAGGTAGACGATCAGGTACACCTGGGTGGTGATCACCGAGAGGATCCAGTAGGCGCTGGAGACGTTGGGGATCAGCGCGTACAGCAGGGCGATCAGGCTGGTCACGATGCCCTGGGTGACCAGCAGGTTCTGCTGGATGCCGTGGCCGTTGAGCTTCTGCAGGTACGGCGGCAGGTAGCCCTCCTGGCGGGAGATCAGCAGCAGGCCCTTGGAGGGGCCGGCCAGCCAGGTCAGCATGCCGCCGAGCGAGGCGGCCACCAGGCCGACCGCGATCAGCGGGGTCAGCCAACCGATGTGGAAGTACTGGAAGAAGGCGTCGAAGGCCTGCATCACGCCGGCCGTCAGGCTCAGCTGGTCGGCCGGGACGACCCAGCTGATCGCCAGCGCGGGCAGGATGAAGATCAGCAGGACCAGGCCCATCGCCAGGAACATCGACTTGGGGAACTCCTTGGCCGGGTTCTTCAGCGAGGAGACGTGGACGGCGTTCATCTCCATGCCGGAGTAGCTGAGGAAGTTGTTGACGATCAGCACCAGGCTGGCCAGGCCGGTCCAGGCCGGGAGGATGTGGTCGGCGTTCATCGGCGCGGCGGAGGCGTTGCCCTGGCCGAGGAAGACCATGCCGAGCACGACCAGCAGCGTGCCCGGGATCAGGGTGCCGATGACCAGGCCCCAGGAGGCGAGGCCGGCGACCGCGCTGGTGCCGCGCGAGGAGATCCAGACGCCGGTCCAGTAGCACACCATGATCACGATCGCGGTGTAGACGCCGTTGTTCGCCAGCTCCGGATTGATCACGTACGCGATCGTCGAGGCCACGTAGGCCAGCAGGCTCGGGTAGTAGAAGATCGTCATCGCGAACTGGCACCACACGGCGAGGAAGCCCAACGGCTTCGACAGGCCCTGGGCCACCCAGTTGTAGACGCCGCCGCTCCAGCCGGAGGCGAGCTCGGCGGAGACCAGCGCGGTCGGCAGCAGGAAGACGATCGCGGGCACGAGGTAGAGGAACACGCACGCCAGGCCGTACACGGCCATGGTTGGCGAGGCGCGCAGACTGGCCACCGAACTGGTCGTCATCAGAGCCAGCGTCAGCCAGGTCATCTTGGGAGTGGCGACGGCGCGGGCGGCACGGGCCTGCGACCCGGTGGACGTACTCCCGGGCCGCTCGGCCGGCACGTCAGCGGCACTCATGGACGCCTCCTTCACGGCGGCCCGGGGCGGGCCGCGTGTTCTCAGCCTCAGCGGCACCCCGGCGCCCCGCACGCCGGGCGGCGGGCCTCCGGTGGGAAGGATCACCGGTTCGGCCCAGCAGGGCACCCCCGACCCCGCCGGACGGGCCCGCCGCGCACGGGTTCCGCGGGCCTCAGGGGCGCAACTCGAGCGTGCAGCACTTCACGCTGCCGCCGCCCTTGAGGAGCTCGGAGAGGTCGACCGGCTCGGGGCGGAAACCGCGGGCGGCGAGCTGCCCGGCGAGCGACTGGGCCGCCTCGGGGAGGAAGACGTGCAGGCCGTCGCTGACCGCGTTGAGGCCGAAGACCGCGGCCTCCTCCGGGGTGGCGAGCAGGGCGCCGGGGAAGTGCCGGCGCAGCAGCCGCAGGCTCTCCGGGGCGAACGCCGCCGGGTTGTACATGATCTCGTCGCCGTCCAGGACGGCCAGCGCGGTGTCCAGGTGGTAGTAGCGGGGGTCGACCAGGTCGAGGGAGAGCACCGGTCGGCCGAGGAACGCCTCCGCCTCGCGGTGGCTCTGGGTGCTGCTGCGAAAGCCCCGGCCGGCCAGGATCCAGGAGGCGGTGGTGAGGAGGTCGCCCTCGCCCTCGTTGACGTGCTCCGGGTCGAGGGTCTCGGCGTACCCGTGCTCGCGGAACCAGCGGAGGTAGGCGGGCCCTTCGGCGGCCCGCTCGGCGTTGCGGAAGCGGGCCCCGAGCACGCGGCCGCCGACCACGGTGGCGCCGTTGGCGGCGTACACCATGTCGGGCAGGCCCGGTATCGGGTCGATCAGCTCCACGGTGTGGCCGAGCGCGCGGTACCGGGCGGCGAGCCGCTCCCACTGGAGGACGGCCAGGGCGGTGTCGACCGGCTTGTCCGGGTCCATCCAGGGGTTGATCGCGTAGCTGACCTCGAAGTACTCGGGTCGGCACATCAGGTACCGGCGGGGGCGGAAGGTGCGCGGGGTCGCCGCGGTCGCGTTCACGGGGGCTCCTGTGGGATGGACGGGACGGGTGCGGTGCGGGTCGGGCCGGGTTCAGACCAGGCCGCAGCGGACGGCGTGGGCCACGGCGTGGGCGCGGTTGCGCACCTGGAGCCGGGCCATCAGCTCGTAGATCACGTTCTTGACGGTGTGCTCGGAGCAGCTGAGGGTGCGGGCGATCACCGCGTTGCCGTGGCCCTCCGCCATCAGGTCCAGCACCTCGGTCTGGCGGGCCGTCAGCGCGGGCGGCCGCTCGTCGCCGCCGGCACCGGCCAGCAGCTGGGAGAGGGTGGCGTACGGGATCCGGCCGTCGCCGTGCCGGGCCGCCCGCAGCGCGGCGGCCAGCCGCTCGGGGGTCAGCTCGGCGGAGCGCAGCACGGCGGCGACCCCCGCCTGCAGGGCGAGCCGGACACCGACGGGGGTGACGGTGTCGCAGATCACCAGCAGCGGGCGGCCGACGGCGGCGCCGACCCGGACGGCGTCCTCGATCCGGGCGGCGACGGCGACCTTCACCGTCTCCTCCTCGCCCTCGACGGCGGGGACCAGACCGGAGCGGTGCAGCAGGTGCGCGATCCGGGCGCCGCCCGGACCGACGACCAGGTGGATGCCGGGTGCGGCGGCGGTGGTGACGGGGGCTTCGGCGAGGACGGTCACAGCAGACCCGCCCGCAGCGCGTAGGCCACCGCGTGGGCACGGTTGCGCAGGCGGAACCGCTGGGTGATGTCGTGGACGATCGTCGTCACCGTCCGCTGCGAGTACGCCAGGCAGCGGGCGATCTCGCTGGTCTCGTGGCCGTCGGCGACCATCTGCAGCACGCTGCGCTCCCGGTCGGACAGGCCGGCGGCGGCCCACGGTCCCGGAACATCGCCGACCGCGCGGGCCGCGGCGGAGTGCTCCAGCAGCTGGTCCAGGAGGTCCGGGGGGACCGTGCAGTCACCGCGCGCCGCCGCGCACACCGCACGGGCCAGCCGCTGGCCGTCCGCGTCGCGGCGGCGCAGCAGGCCGCGGGCGCCGGCCGCGAGGGCGTGCAGCGCCTCCGCCGGGTTCAGCTCGCCGGCGACCAGCACCACGGCGGGGCGGCTCGCGGTGTCCCGGGCGGCGTGCAGCATGTCCAGCTCGGCGCGGGCGAAGCGGTCGACCAGCATGACGACGACGGCCGGCTGCTCACCCGGCAGGGTCACGGCCACGTCCGGGCAGGCGGCGAGGGTGCTGGTGGTGCCGGCTTCCAGGACCGGGTCGGGTGCGACGACGCTCACGGGTACGGGTTGTCCCACGGTCTCTCCTCCGGTGGTGTACAGCCCGGCCGTTCGGTTCCGGCGGGGCTGGCGGGGGGTGATGGCACCAGACTGCGACCGGGGGGCGGGGGCGGGCATCGGGGGACGACCCCCACGTTTGTGCGAGGGGCGCTTCCGCATGCGGGTTCCGTCCCCGGACCGCAGGTACAGCAGGGGCTCGGGGAACTGCGAGGCCGACCCCGTGGTCGGCCGACTGCACTGGTGCGCCAACCCCGTGGTCGGCCCCACAGTTCCCCGAGCCCCCGAGGACGAACCGCTGTGCGCGCTGAAACACCGCAGGTCGGGGCCGGTCCCCCCAGGGGGTACCCAGGGGGTGGGTGGGGTGGGGAGAATATGGGGGTCGAGCCCCCATGTGGGGGTGGGGGCGGTCCTGGGACCTTTCTTCTCGTGACCGAACGCGTACTCCTCGCAGACGAGCCCCAGGCGCTGCCGCGCTGGTGGTGGGCCCGCGGCCTGACGCTCCGTGAGCGCCTCGCCGCCCCGGGCCGCCCGGCCGCCGCGGCCGCCGTCCCGGCCCCCCGGACCGCACCGTGGTCCGCCGGGGACCTGGCGGGCTTCGCCGCCCGGCTGGCCAGCCTGGGCCTGGGCGAGGAGCTGGCGTCCGCGCTCGGCGACGAGCTCCCGGAGCGCCTGGCGGCCCGCACGGTGCGGCCGAGCTGGGCCGAGTACGTGGAGAAGGCGGTGGCCGGGGCCCCGGCGCGGATCGAGCGGGCCGAGGTGACCGGCGAGGGCGCCGAGGTGTTCGTCGCGGCGCTGCGCCCGCTGGTGGACACCGCGGCCGCGGAGGTCGCCGCGAAGCTGACCCTGCCGCAGGCGGAGTGCGAGGCGGTCCTGGCGGCGTTCGAGCGCCGGCTCGGCGGGCAGCTGGCCCGCCAGGCGGCCCGGACGCTGGTCAAGGAACTGCACCTGGCCCGCACCGCGGGCCGCCTGACCGGCGCCGACGGCCGGGAGCGGTTCGCCTCCTTCGTGGCGCGGACCGGCACCGCCGCGGGCCTCGCCCGGCTCTTCACCCGCTACCCGGTGCTCGGCCGGATGCTCGGGCAGAGCGCCACCGACGCCGCCGAGGCCGTGGTGGAGCTGGCCGAGCGACTGCAGGCCGACCGCCAGGCGCTGGTCGAGGGCCTCTTCGAGGGCCGCGACCCGGGCCCGCTGACCGGCCTGGAGCTGGCGCTCGGCGACACCCACCAGGGCGGCCGCGCGGTCGCGGTGCTGCACTTCGCGGCCGGCCGCGCCGTATACAAGCCCCGCTCGGTGGAGCAGCACGAGGTGCTCGACCGGGCCGCGGGGTGGCTCGACGCCCAGGTGCCCGGCCTCGGCCTGCGCACCCCGCGCTCGGTGCGCGGCGCCGGCTACGGCTGGCTGGAGTTCATCGAGCACCGCTACTGCGAGAGCACCGACCAGGCGGACGCCTTCTACCGGCGCCAGGGCGCGCTGCTGGCCCTGCTGTACGCGGTCGACGGCGCCGACATGCACTACGAGAACCTGATCGCCTGCGCCGACCAGCCGGTCCTGGTGGACGCCGAGACGCTGTTCCACTCCGGCCTGCCGACCGCGACCACCGCGGGCGACGACCCGGCCGCCCGGGCGCTCGCCGCCTCCGTGCACCGCACCTGCCTGCTGCCGCACCTGCTGATCGGCGAGCACGGCGCGCTGGACATCTCGGCGCTCGGCCGGGCCACCGACGGCAGCTACCCGAGCGACGTGCTGCGCTGGCTGGACGCCGGCACCGACCGGATGCACGCGGTCCGCGGCCCGGCGCCGAGCGAGGGCGCCCGCAACCAGCCGCTGCCGCAGGGCCGGGCCCCGTACGCCGACCACCGGGCCGCCCTGTACGAGGGCTTCCGGGCCGGCTACGACGCGATCTGCGCGCACCGCGACGAACTGCTCGGCGAGGACGGGCTGCTGGCGCAGTGGGCGACCGCCCCGGCGCGGCTGATCGCCCGGCCGACCCGGCTGTACGCGGCGCTGCTGGAGGAGTCCACCCACCCCGACCTGCTGCGCGACGCGCTCGCCCGGGACTCGGTCTTCGCCGTCCTGTGGACCGAGTCGGTCGGCGACCCGGCCCGGCAGCGGCTGATCGAGCACGAGACCGCCGACCTGTGGCGCGGCGACGTCCCGGTCTTCTTCCACCGGCCCGACCGGGCCGACGTGCTGACCTCGCGGGAGGTCCGGCTGGCCGGCCTGCAGGCCGGGTCGAGCCTGGCGACGGTGCGGGCCAAGGTCGCCGCCATGGACGAGCTGGACCGCTTCGACCAGGAGTGGGTGATCTCCGCGACGCTGGCTGTCGCCGCCGCCAACGCGCCGCTCACCGCGCCCCGTTCGGCGCTCGCCGCCCGCCCGGTGCCGGCCGTGGTGCCGGAGCCGTCCCGGCTGCTCAGCGCCGCCTGCGGGATCGGCGACGAGCTGGCCGCCCGGGCCGTGCCCGGCGACGGACGGGTCAACTGGCTGGGCCTGGAACGGGTCGCCGGCGAGCACTGGGCGGTCCTGCCGATGGGCGCGGGCCTCGCCGAGGGCTACTGCGGGGTCGCGCTCTTCCTCGCCCAGCTCGGCGCGGTCTCCGGCGCGGAGCGGTACACCGCGCTCGCCCGGCAGGCCGTCCGGCCGCTGCCCGCACTGCTCTCCGCCCTGGTCGCCGACCCCGAACTGGCCGCGGCCGTCGGCCCCGGCGCCCTCGACGGGCTCGGCGGCATCGTCTACGCGCTGCTGCGCCTCACCGACCTGCTCGGCGACGAGGAACTGCGCGGCTGCCTGCCGGACGCGCTCACCGCCCTGGCGTACGCCGCCGAGACGGTCACCGAGGACGGCGCGCACGCCTGCCTCGCCGACGGCCTGGCCGGCGCGCTGACCGCCGTCCGCCTCGCCCACCGGGCCACCGGCTGGGCGCCGGCCGGCGAACTCGCCGACCGGCTCGCCGAACGGCTCCTCGCCGTGGCCGAACAGCGCTCCGCCGCACCGGGGTTCGCCCGCGGCGGCGCCGGCATCGGCTGGGCGCTGCTGCGCCACGGCACCGCCGACGGCTCGGCCGGCTCCGCGCACGCCCAGGTCGGCGCCTCGCTGCTGCGCCGGGCGCTGCAGGCGGCACCCGGCACCGGCTGGTACGCCGGCCGGCCCGGGGTGCAGCTCGCCGCGGTCGACGCGCTCGGCGCCGCCGCGCTCGGCGACACCCTGCCCGGCGCGGCCGCCTGCGCGGACCTGAGCCTGCGTCAGGGAGCGCTCGGCGAGCTCGAGTCGCTCACCGTCCTCGCCGAACGGGGCCGCACCGGCGCCCGCGAGGCGCTGAACCACCGCGCCGGGGAGCTGCTCGCGCTGGTCGAACAGCAGGGCCCCCGCTGCGGCACTCCGGAAAACGTCCCCTCCCCCGGGCTGCTCGGCGGCCTGGCCGGGATCGGCTACGGCCTGCTCCGCCTCGGCTTCCCCGAGCGGGTGCCGTCCGTCCTCACGCTCTCCCTCTGAACCACCCTCCGCACACCACACCGCGAACCGTCAGAAGGGAACCACCTGCCATGAAGAACACCACCGCCGCCGCCGTCACCGCCGTCGCCACCGCCGCCGAGGCCCAGGAGGTCGTCGAGGTCCGCGAGCAGGACCCGGCGGGCGGCATCACCCTCGGCGGCCGCAACCGGATGTGCGCCCGCGCCCGGGTGCTGGCCGGCCTGGTCCTCACCAGCGGCATCGTGATCACCCTCAGCCAGGTCGACACCTCGGTCTCCATGCCGCAGATGTGAGACCCCGACACGGCGCCGGACGTCCGGGTGTGACCGGATGTGAAGCCTACGAGCACCTGGCGTAAAGGCCTTGTGGCCTGTCGAAAGAATGTCAACTAGCATGCGCTCATGCGTTCCCATGCCCCGTACGTGGTCGGCCGTGACCTGCAGCTGAGCCACCTCCAAGGGGCACTGGCCGACGCCAGGAAGCGCCGCGGCGGCGTGGTGTTCCTGGTCGGCGAGGCGGGAATCGGCAAGTCCCGACTGGCCGCCGAGGCGGTCGGCACCGCCTTCGACGCCGACATGCGGGTGCTGCGCGGACGGAGCTCCACCACCGGCCCGACCGTCCCGTTCCGGCCGCTCACCGAAGCGCTGATGTCGCTCTTCCGCGGCGGCGAACCCGTCGACGACTCCGCGCTCGGCCCGTACCGCACCGTGCTCGGCCGGCTCATACCCGACTGGAACACCGGCGAGCACGAGAACAGTTCGATGGTCATCCTCGGCGAGGCCGTGCTGCGCCTGCTCATCGGCGCCGCCAAGGACCGCGGCCTGCTCCTGCTGCTGGAGGACCTGCACGACGCCGACCCCGAGACCCTCGCGGTCGTCGAGTACCTCGTCGACAACCTCGAGTACACGCCCGTCCTGCTGCTGGCCACCATCCGCACCGAGTTCTGCGACGCCCTCGACCTCGCCTCCGCCGCCCGGCGGCGCGGCGTCGGCGCCATGGTCGACCTGCCGCCGCTGACCCGGCCGCAGGTCCGCGACATGGTCGCCGCCCAGCTCGGCACCGAGCCGGCGCAGGTGCCCGAGGACGCGCTGGCCCGGCTCTGGGACGACAGCGCGGGCAGCCCCTTCCTGGTCGAGGAGCTGCTGCAGTCGATGATCAGCGGCGGGGCGCTGGTCCAGGGCACGGACGGCTGGCGGGTCGTCGGCGACCTGCGCGCCGACGTCTCCAGCACCCTCGCCCGCGGCATCCTGCGGCGGATCGACCGGCTCGGGCCGCAGGGCCTCACCCTGCTCTCCGCCGCCGCCGTGCTCGGCCGCCGCTTCCCGCTCACCGTGCTGCAGAAGATGACCGGGATCGACGACCGCAGCCTGCTCAGCCACCTGCACGCCGGTGTCGCCGCCCAACTCGTCGTCCCCGACGAGCCCTCCCCCGACTGGTACGCCTTCCGCCACTCGCTCACCGTGGAGGCGCTGTTCACCCAGCTCACCCCCGGTGCCCGGGCCGACCTCGCCGGGCGCGCCGCCGACGCCGTCCAGCAGCTCCACCCCGAACTCCCCGACGCCTGGTGCCCGCTGGTCGCCGAACTGCGCTCCGAGGCCGGCGACCACGCCGAAGCCGGCCGGCTGTTCGCCGAGGCCGGACGCCGGGCCCTCGCCGACGGCGCCATCGGCTCCGCCGTCACCCTGCTCGACCGCGCCGAATCCCTGCTCACCGGCTGCTCCGACCCCGCCCCGCGCGCCGAGGTCCTGGAATCCCTGCTGCCCGCCCTCGCCGAATCCGGCGACTTCGCCCGGGCGTTCGCCCTCGCCGAGCAGCTCCACGCCCTCGGCGGCGCCGGACTCGGCTCCGCCCGCCTCGCCGCCCTGCACACCCGCCTCGCCAAGGTCGCCCACACCGCCGGACGCTGGGCCGACGGCAACCGCCAGATCGCCCAGGCCCGCGAAGTCCTCGCCCCCGACCCCGACGAGGCCGTCGCCGCCTCCGTCGACGTCGCCGCCGCCTACCTCGCCCTCGACACCCCCGGCGCCGACCGCACCCAGCAGGCCGAGAAGCTCGCCCGCTCCGCCGCCGAGGCCGCCGAACGCCACGACCTGCCCACCGTCGCCTGCCAGGCCTGGGAACTCCTCGCCACCGTCGCCCGCGAACGCGACCCCGGCGAGGCCCACGGCATGCTCGAACGCGCCATGACCACCGCCGAACGCCACCAGCTGCCACTGCGCCGGATGTACGCCGCGACCCGGATCGGCGGCAACGCCTGGCTCCTCGACGGCGACCGCCACGGCCTCCTCGGCGCCCGCGACGAGGCCCTGCGCCTGGGCTCCGCCACCGTCGTCTACACCATCGACGGCATCATGATCCTCGACTCCGTGCTGCGCGGCGAGTTCACCACCGCCCGCGACAACGCCGAGGAGTGCCTCGCCACCGTCCGCCGCCTGCGCCTGGCCCCCGCCGTCCGGTACGTCCTGATGGCCCGCGCCACCTGCGCCGCCCACCTCGGCGACCGCACCGGCATGGAACAGGCCCTCGCCTCCTTCGCCGAATGGGACGGCCACGGCTCCCAGGAGGAACCCCTCGCCCTCGGCCTCGCCCGCACCTTCTGCGCCCTGATGGAGGAGGACCGCGCCCTCGCCGACCGCGAACTGCGCATCCTCGCCGACATCGAGCGCGACAACCCCTCCACCTACCACCTGGCCGGCTCGCACGGCCTGCGGCTGCTGCTCGACGTCCTCTCCGGCGAGGCCGACCGCGCCCGGCACGCCCTCACCACCGACACCGCCTCCGGACGGATGCGCTGGAACCGGCAGTTCACCCTGCTCGCCGACGCCGTCCTGCTCGGCCGCGAAGGAAGACCCGACGCCGCCGCCGGCGCCGTCGACGCCGCCCTCCGGCTCGCCGAGCCCTACCCCACCGCCCTCCACCTCGGCCTGCGTCTGGTCGCCGACGCCGCCCACACCGACGGCTGGGGCGACCCGGTCACCTGGCTCCGCCGCGCCGAACACCACTTCCACCAGCAGGAAGTACCCGCCGTCACCGGCGCCTGCCGCGCCGCGCTGCGCCGCCTCGGCGCCCCCGTCCACCAGCACCGCACCGGCACCAGCCGGATCCCCGAGGAGCTGCGGGCCCAGGGCGTCACCGTCCGCGAGTACGAGGTGTTCGTCGTCCTCGCCGACCGGCTCGGCAACCGCGACATCGCCGAACGGCTCTACATCTCGCCGCGCACCGTGGAGAAGCACATCGCCGCCCTGATCACCAAGACCGGCGTCGCCAACCGGGCCGCCCTCTGCGCCCTCAGCGCGTCGCTCGGCGGCTGATCCGCCCTCAGCGCGTCGCCCGGAGGCCGAGCCACTCACGGAGCTCGGCGATCACGGCCTGCTCGCGCTTGCCGGCCGGGCCGTCCACCTCGGCCACCTGCTGGGCCACGTCCAGGAGGTGGCCGAGATCCCCCGCCTCGGCGTCCAACCGGTGCCACACGTCGGCGGGATCGAGGTCCACCAGGTTTGCGAGTCCCTCGTCCACCACCCCGTGCCGCTCCCGGGCCAGCCGCACCAGGTGCCGCATCAGCAGCGCCTCGTTGTCGGACTTCTCCCGGTCCGCCGCGATGACCAGCCACGCCACCCACAGCATCGCGTTCGGGTGCTCGGTCCGGGCGGTCAGCCGCTCCGCGAGCTCGACCACCCGCGCCTCGTTCCGGAAGACGGCCTGCGCGTGCCGCCCCGCGAGCAGGGTCGTCCAGCGGTTCAGGATGACCGAGAGCGGAACGCCGACCAGCGGGATGCCCACCTTGATGACGCTGCGCTGCAGCAGGTACTTCCCGACGTACGGCAGCCCCTTCGCCGCCGACAGCGCGGACTTCGCGTAGAAACGCTTGATCACCTGCCGGGTCAGGCCCGGAACGAACTTGATCACGCCCGTGCGGGCCGCCTCCCCGCTCTTGATCGTGAAGGCGACGCGCAGCATCTTCCACAGGTCCTCGGGGTCGTCGAGGTCCGGCGGAACCCGGTACAGGACCGCGATGTCATGGGCCAGGCGGAGCTGCAGCTGGCTGATGTACGCGACATCGACCATCAGCGTCGCCACCGCGGCCGGGACCGTCGCCGGCGAGGCGCCGCCGAGACTCCCGATCGTGGCCGCGACCGCCGCCGTGTACGCCCCCGCGGAGAGCCCGCCCTCGATCGCGGCGTACCGGGCCGCCATCTTGATCCGCTGATCGACGATCACATCCGCCGGGACGCCCGCGTACCGCTCCTGGAAGTACTGCCAGTTCACCTTCCGGGTGTAGGCGCTCAGCGCCTGCGCCACCAGCTTGGTGAACCAGTTGCCGGACCGGATGTCGTCCGCGCTCAGCCGCTTGACGAACTCCCGTATCTCGGCCTGCTCGTGCTCGACGGCCTCCCGGTCGGTGTCGTCGCCGTCGGTCTCGTTGCCGTCGGCGTCGACACCTTCGATCGGGGCAGTGGTCATGGTGGAGTTCTCCCAGGCGGTTCGTCGGCGAATGCCCCCGTCGGGCTGCCACCCTAGCGCCTCGCCCGGAGAGGTGAACTTCCCTTCCGCGAAACGCCGGTGGGCCGGCGAATTGGTAGGGTCGGCCCCTCCTGGTGATCCCGGACCGTTCCTGGAGGGACAATGCCGCTGCTTCCCGCGTGGGCGCGCAACCTGCTGCTACCGGTGTACGAGCGGCGGGTCATCCGCGGCCTCGACGGGCTGCCCCGCCCCAAGAACGTCGGCATCATGCTCGACGGCAACCGGCGCTGGGCCAGGGCCGCCGGCCACCGCGACGTGGTCGAGGGCTACCGGGTCGGCGGCGCCAAGGTCGAGGAGTTCCTCACCTGGTGCGCGGACGCCGGCGTCGAACACGTCACCCTCTTCATGCTCTCCGACGACAACCTCGGCCGCCCCGCCGAACAGCTCGTCCCCCTCCTCGGCATCATCCAGGACACCGTCGCCGGCCTCGCCCTCCCCGGCCGCCCCTGGCGCGTCCACCTGATCGGCTCCCTCGACCTGCTCCCCGGCGACCTCGCCGCCGCCATGAAGCAGGACGCCGCGAGCACCACCGACCGCGACGGCCTGCGCGTCGACGTCGCCGTCGGCTACGGCGGGCGCCGCGAGATCGTCGACGCCGTCCGCGCCGCCCTCCGCCACCACATCGCCGCCGGCGGCGACCCCGCCGACCTCGCCGACACCCTCGACGTCGAGCACATCAGCGCCAACCTCTACTCCGACGCCTCCGACCAGGCCGACCTGATCATCCGCACCTCCGGCGAGCAGCGGCTGTCCGGCTTCCTGCTCTGGCAGTCCGCGTACGCCGAGATGTACTGGGTCGACGTCTACTGGCCCGCCTTCCGCCGCGTCGACCTCCTGCGGGCCCTCCGCTCCTTCGGCCAACGCGAACGCCGCTACGGCCGCTGACCGCGCCCCCGCCGCTACCGGTCCGGCTGCTCGATCCTCAGCGTCCACCGCGCCCCGGCCGGGGCCTCCACCCGGACGTCGACGTCCTGCGGCGCCAAGAGCCGGAAGACGTTGCGCACCGGCGTCACCGTCCCCGGAGGACAGATCACCGTGGAGACCGACGCCGGCTCCAGCCGGACGACCAGGTCACCGTCGCTGCACACCACGACGACGACCACCTCGCCCGCGGCCAGCGCGTACGACCCGACGGTGGAGCCGCCCTCCCGGACCGGAACGGTGACGACCGTCTTCCTCCCCGGCTCGGCCGGGGTGAGGGCGGGGATCTCGACGTGCACGGGCTCCGACGGGTGAGGAGCCGGCGTCGCGGAGGGAGGCGGCGAAGGCGGGGAGGGATCGCCGGAACTCGTACAACCCGCGAGCACCAGGCCCAGGAGTGCGGGAACAGCCGGGACCACGAGCCTTGCCCTCATTGCCGGTTCCCCCAGGGGTCTCCCGCGCGGACCTACGGACGGGACCGTACCCGTTCCCGTGGCGGGCAGTCCGGGGAGAGCGCAGGACCCCCGCCGTCCGGGGTGGTCGGCGGGGGTCGGGTGGTGGGTGCGGGGGTCGGACGGCCGGCCCGGCTCGGGGGCGGGGCCGGCGTCCTGGGTGGGTGGGGTCAGCCGGCGATGGCGAAGCCGTTCACCCAGAGGTTGTTGACCCGGTTCCGCTCGGTGGTGTTCGGGTACGGGTTGGTGCAGGAGGTGCCGGGGCCGCCGCCGGACATCAGCTCGCTGCACGGGCCGGAGTAGTGGTCGGGCAGGCCGAGCACGTGGCCGGTCTCGTGCGCGGTGACGCGCAGCGAGTTGTACTGCCGGTTCTGCGCGTAGTCGAGGAAGATGTAGCCGCGGCCGTGGCCGTCGGTGGAGGCGTAGGAGCCGCGGGAGTCGTTGCCCTCGTAGTAGCGGAAGTCGGCGTTGGTGCCGGAGCGGAGCTGGACCTTGGTGACCGAGCTGTTCCAGATCTGCGCGCTCTGGGAGATGACGGTGCGGAAGCTCGGCGCGCTGCTGGCGTCGTAGGTGACGGTGACGGCCAGCAGGAAGGGGTTGGCGGCCTGCTTGGCCTTCGCCGACTTCATCACGGCCTCGTAGAACGCCTTGTTGTTGGCGTCCTCCGTGGAGTTGGCGGCGATGCCGGCGGAGGGGGTGTAGCCCTGGGTGGTGGCCGCGGCGGCGGGTACGGCGGCGGTTCCGGCCGCGAGGACCAGTCCGAGGGCAGCGGCGAGCACGGTCATGGAGCGGTTCATGTGGGGACTCCATTCGCGGGTCCCGGGGCCGTGGGGAGGCTGTCCGGGACACGGTGACAAGTTGTTGCACCGAGCTTGGGGCAGGGCGGACGGGGCGCGGAGATGGCAACCGGCGATAGCTCGGTGCAATACCCCTGCAGTGAACGGAGTTTGACACTTCCTTGGCATTGCTTGACATGCCCTTGGCAGATCGTGGACGCCCCGTTATGCTCCCGTCGTGGAGCTCGACGTCCGACACCTGCGGGTGCTGTGCGCGATCGCGGACACCGGCAGCGTCCGGAAGGCCGCCCGTCGGCTCGGCATGACCCAACCGTCGCTCACCACCCAGCTGCACCGGATCGAACGGACCATCGGCGGACGGCTGTTCACCCGCGAACAGACCGGCAGCCGCCCCACCGTCCTCGGCCACTCGGTGCTCTCCCGGGCCAGACCCGTGATCAGCGAGATGGACGCCCTCGTCGCCGCCGCCCGCGCCGAGGCCGCCGGACCCGGCCGCCGACGGCTGCGGATCGGCAGCGTCGGCAGCCGGGCCGTCGCCGCCTGGCTGCGCCGCATCCACGACCGGCTCCCGGAGACCGACACCACCATCCACATCGACATCTCGGCGATCGCCCTGCTCCAACTCGTCGCCGCCGAACAGCTCGACATCGCCTTCGTCCACGAGAGCGAGGGCTTCCCGCTGCGCGTCCCGGCCGGCACCGAGCAGCGCGTCCTGGTCGCCCGCGAGCCGCAGTTCGTCGCCCTCGCCGAGACCCACCCCGCCGCCGGCCGCCCGGTCGTCAGCCTCGCCGACCTCGCCCACGACACCTGGATGGTCGACCCGACCGCCGACCACGAGTACGCCGCGCTGCGCCGGGTCTTCACCGAGGCCGGGCTCGACCCGCGCGTCGTCCAGGTCCGGGACAACGCCACCGCCGCCGAACTCGTCGCCTCCGGCGAGGCCGTCCGCCCCTGCCAGCCCACCTCGCCGCCCGGCCCCGGCACCGTCCTGCGCCCCGTCCACGGCGACCCGCTCGCCGTCCGGCTGCTGCTCACCTGGCGACCCGGCGCCGTCGGCGGCCCCGCCCTCGACGGCCTGTGGACCGACCTGCGCCACGCCTACCTCGACCTCGCCGGCGCCAACCCCGCCTACCGCGCCTGGCTCCGCCGCCACAACCGCTCCCTGCGCACCCTCCTCGCCCCCGCCGTACCGCCGCTCTGACGTCCCGTCCCGCCCGCGCGGGATTCGCCCGGTCGGCCGGGGAAGGAGCCATTCCATGGAGAAGTTCCGGGTGCACGCGAAGTGTCGGAGCGGTACGGGCAGGTCCTGCGGGCGCAGCTCGTCGGACTGGCGGAGGAGCTGACCCCCGGCGACGACCTCGCTCTGTTCTCCCTCGACGAGCCGGAGGTCGTCGACTGGCACGAGCCCCCGGCCTACGGCTGCTCGACCGTGTTCCTCCCGGAGCGGGCCGAGGGGTCGGCGCCGCCGACGTTTTGGCCCGGGGGCCGGGCCGCTCAACGCGGCCGGCTGGGAGGTTGCCGGGCCGGCGGAGGGAAGCGGCGGTCCGGCGCGCAGGTATGTCGTCACCGCCCTCCACCCCGGTGGTGTCCGGATCGAGGTGCGGTCGGGCGACGGCGGATCGAGCGTGCTCTACAGGGGGCGGCCCCGGGCGTGGCCCTGCAACAGGCGGAGGAGTTCAGGTGGCCGGAGCCGGTCCGGGCGCCGGAGACCGTCACGCCCGGCTTCGTGCTCTGCTACAAGTGCGACGGTATCGGAGGAGCCTGCGAGGACTGCGGCGGTGGCCACGGGGGACAGAGCCAGGCTGGGGGACACGTCGAGCACCGCAATCGCAACGGAGAACCTGCAGTTCAGTACACCTAACTGAAGTCCAGGCCTCCGGTTCGGGTGCGCTTGAGTTCGAAGAAGTTCGGGTAGCCGGCCAGCAGGCGGACGCCGTCGAAGACGCGGACGGCTTCCTCGCCGCGGGGTATCGCGGTGAGGACGGGGCCGAAGAAGGCGGTGCCGTCGATGTGGATGGTGGGGGTGCCGACCTCCTCGCCGACCGGGTCCATGCCCTCGTGGTGGCTCTTGCGCAGGGCGTCGTCGTAGTCGGTGGTGCGGGCGGCGTCGGCGAGGTCGGCGGGCAGGCCGACGGCGGTGAGGGCTTCGCGGATCAGGGTGTCGTCGGCGGCCCGGTCCTGGTTGTGCAGGCGGGTGCCGAGGGCGGTGTACAGCTCGCGCAGGACGCCGTCGCCGTGGTGCTGGGCGGCGGCGATGCAGACCCGGACCGGGCCCCAGCCGGTGTCGAGCAGGCGGCGGTAGCGTTCGGGCAGGTCCTCGCGGCCCTCGTTGAGCACGGACAGGCTCATCACCCGGAAGTTCAGGTCGAGTTCGCGGTGCTGCTCGACCTCCAGGATCCACCGCGAGGTGATCCAGGCGAACGGGCAGATCGGGTCGAAGTAGAAGTCGACTGTGGTCACCCGTCCGACGCTAGGCGATCGGCCAGGTGTTCGACTGGTCCAATCGGGCGCGGGTTCCGTGGGCCATGACGGGTGGTCACGCCGCGCGGACGGCGGCCCGGCGGCGGGCGGCGAGGCGGTCGGCCGCGGCGCAGGCCAGGGTGGCGGTGACGAGGAGCGCGGCCATCGCGCGCAGCAGGCCGCTCTCGTAGTAGGTGTCGGTGAGCGCCTTCGCGGCGAGGTACGCGGCGAGCAGGCCGCACGCGCCGGCGAGGAGCAGGGGGAGGAGCGCGGCGCGCACCGGCCGGGTCCACAGTGCCACCGCGGTCACCAGCAGGGCGCCGAGCACGGACAGCACGGGCATGCCGAACTCCACGCCGTAGCGGATCGCCAGGGCCGGGACGAGGAAGAGCACCAGGAAGCGGCGCAGCACCTCCTGGAGGGCGAGGGTGCTCGCGCCGTCGGCGGGTTCGGGCGTGCGCCACCGGGCGGTGGCCGCCAGGACCAGCACGGCGAGCAGCAGCTCCGGCCAACGGCCGCCCAGGTGGCCGATGTTGTAGAGCAGGGCGGTGTCGTAGACCACCATGACCAGCTGTCCGACCGCCCAGAGCGAGGCGGTGAAGCGCAGCAGGCCGAGGGTGCCGGGCCGACGGTCGGGGCCGGGTTCGCGCCGGGCGAGCGCGATCAGGGCGGGCGCGGTGACGAGGGCGGAGGCCGTACGGAGGAGCAGGTCCTGGACGGTCCACGGGTTGTACAGGCCCCACTCGACGACGCCGAAGACGACCGTGTACGCGAGGGCGGTCGACCGGACCAGTGGGCCGGAGCCGAGGACCGTCCGGTAACGGGCGGGGCTGAGCCGGCGCAGCACGGTGGCGTACGCGAACAGGACGAACGGCAGCTCCAGGAAGGCCTGGACGCGCAGCACGGTCGGCGCGAACAGGGCCGGCGCGGGCAGGTGGTCGGCGAGGGCCCGGACCAGCGGGTTGCCGGTCGGCTGGGCGAACCAGCCGGGCGGCAGGTACCGGGTGACGAAGCCGGCGTCCCCGCCGTGGACCCGCAGCAGGTAGGCCGCGCAGAGCAGTTGGTTGAGGTAGATCAGCGCGGTCACCGCGAGCAGGACGAGTTCCGGCGCCACCGTGCGGCCCGCCCGGGGCGGTGCCGGGCGGCGCAGCAGCGGCAGCCCGAGCAGCAGCCCGGCGGGCACTCCGGCGACCACGGTGGCATTGACCAGGACGGCGGTGAACGTCATCGGGCGACCCTAGCGGTAGCCCGTCCCGGTCCGACCGTTCGGGGTCGCACGTCGCTCGGCGGCGCTGAACGCGGCGCGCGGTCGGCGAGGTGCGGCCAGCACCTGTTTCCGATCCTCAAAGTTGCAGGTCACCTATGGATGCCCGAAATGGGCGGTTTGTGGAAGCGTTCGCCGAACGGTCAAGGTGACCGTTCGGCAGACGGAACTGCTGGGGTAGGTGGGGCGAGCCGGGCGGTCTCCGGGGAGAGCTCCACCCGGGGGCCGGCGAACCTTGGTCGGCGGACCAGCTCAGCCTTGATCGTTCTCAAGTTGGTGGCCACCAACTTGCCCTGGGCTCACCTGATACCAGGCTACTGAGCTCGCCCACCCGGAGCATGAACAGGGAGGGCCGACGGCTCAACCCTATGGACAACGCCAACGCCGCCGAGCGGGCCCAAGCCAGGCCACCGAGGTCACCTCCGGCAGGCCGGCATCACGCTTTCAAGGTCAGTAGCCATCCACGAGGTCGCTAGTCGGCGGTCAGCTCGTCGAGGAAGCGCTCCACGGTGCCCTGGCGGGCGGTGAACTCGTGCAGCGGCTCGCCGATCACTCGGCCGGCCAGGTCGACGGACAGTTCTCCTATCCAGCCCTGCAGTTCGACTCGGGCCAGCTCCCGGTCGAGGTCTATCCGGGCGCGCCCGTCGGCGACCAGCGCCGCACGCTGGCGCTGCCCCTCGGCGCGGGCGGCGACGAGCAGCCCGGCGCCTTCCGCGGCGGCGGCCTGCAAGATCGCGGCGGCCTCCAGACGGGCGGCCGACAACTCCTCCCGCCGTGCGGCGAGCGCCCGTTCGGCCTCGGCGGCGGTCTGTTCTGCCCGGGCCAGCCGCCCTTCGGTGGCGTCCCGCCGCTCCGCGAGGATCTGTTCCACCCGGGGCAGCAGCCCGCGGCCGAGGACCAGGAACACCAGCAGGAAGCAGGACAGGCCCACGACGGCTTCAGCAGTGAACTCAACAATGGTCTTCAGAGGGTCCATGCTTCCGTTCTACCCTCCAACATCCTGCAAAATTCGAATAGTTGACCGTATCCGCGTCAGCCGACGGCACCCCGCCGGGCGACCCGTCCGGGCCTGCCACTCCTCGGACTCCAGCACCTCGGGCAGGTGTCGCGCGACGTCCCAGACGTCGATGCGGGAGAAGTAGAAGGGTAGTCGGTGGGCGTGCTCGCGCCGGGAGGCCATTCGACCAGCAGGGCCTCGACCGGCGGCACGCCGTCCCACGCTACTCACTACCTGTTGAAGCTCTCCCCGGAGACCGTCCGCTCGCCCCACCTGCCCCAGCAGTTCCGTTCGCCGAACGCTTCCACAAGCCGCCCATTTCAGGCATCCATGGGTTGACCTGCAACTTTGAGGATCGGAAACAGGTACTCACCTGGGCCGCGATCACCCTCACGACCAGGCGCATCACCCGCCGCCAGTCCCGCCGATCCCGCCGGTCCCGCCAACCGGCCTCCCGCGAAGCCCTCGGGACTGATCGTTCTCACGGTCACCGTGGTGACCGTCCCCGGGAGAGGCCCGGGTCGCCGACGCCGACCCGTCTCCCACTCTCCCGCGGAGCCGAACGGCCCGTCAGCAAAATCACTCGCTCCAGGCCGCCGACCTCGGTTCAGTCGTCACCGCCCTGAGAGACGAGTTCCGGGTGCCGTCCGAGCAAGCAACTCGGGTCCGGCTTCTGAGGACGAGGACCCGGCTCAGTTCCTTGGCGGCGTCGGTCAGTCCTACGAAGCGATCAAGTCGCCTATCCCGATTAGCGGTCGAGTCGTCGCGGGGCTCCGGGCGGCCAAGTTCTTTGAGCCATCAGGCGGCGACAAGCTCACAGCCATACCCGGAACCCCTGGGCGTCCCTGATCCTACGAATGATCAGATCCGACCCGCTTGAAAGGTAGGACAAGCTCAGCCGGAGACGGTGCCGTGGAGGCCGAGCGGGGGCGGGACGGGCAGGCCGAGGGCGGCGGCCCAGCGGGCGGTGTCGGCGAGCGGGGTGGTGTCGTCGGCGTCGGTGCGGCGGGCGGTGGCGAGGTGTTCGGGTACGGCGTCGGCGGCGGCGAGCGCGGCCCACTGGGCGCGGGTCAGGGCGAGGTGGCGCAGGCCGGGAAGGTCGGCGAGGACCGTCGGGTCGGCGGGCTCCGCGCGGGACAGGTCGAGGCCGCGCAGGGCGGGCAGGGTGCGCAGCGGGGCGAGGTCCAGTGGGCCGGTGCAGGTCAGGGTGAGGGTGGCGAGGGTCGGGTGCCCGGTGAGGGCGGCGAGGCCGTCCGGCTGCACGGCGGCGGTGAGGTCTTCGAGCGGGGCCTCGCGCAGTGGTGCGAGGTCGGCGGGCGCGGAGGTCTTCAGGTACAGCTTCCGTACGGGCACGTCGGCGAGGCGGGTGAGGTCCGCGGGGCCGGGGCCGTGCAGGTGGACCGCCTGGGTGCCGGTCGGGATGCGGTCGGGCAGGTCGTTCTCGAGCAGTTCGGCGTTCCAACCGCGGCCGTCGAGGTCGTGGAGCTCGACGTACTCCTCGTCCACCACGTCGTAGGCGCCGTCGTCGAGCAGGCCGAGGTAGCGGCCGAGGAGGGCGGTCACCGACTCGGCCGCGTACGCGGGGCCGTCGGTGAAGTCGCGGCCGATCTCCAGCACCTGGCCGGGGCGGCCGTGCACGGCGGGCGCCAGGTCGACCGCCAGGTAGTTGCCGTCGGCGGAGGTGGCGAACGGCAGCCACCCCGGGTGGGCGAGGAGCCGGCGGACGGTGCCGAACGGTTCGGGTTCGAGGAGGACGGAGTTCCACTCCGGTGGGCCGCCGTCCTCGCCGAGCACGCCGTGGGCCCGGACCAGCTCGGCGAGCGGCAGCCAGGTGTCGCCGTTGAACAGGCCGGTGTCCCCGTCCCCGTCGGCCGCCAGGTAGAGCGCGCGCAGGTCGGCGGGCAGGGCGACGCCCAGGCGCTGCTCGGCGGCGGCCAGCTCGGCTTCGCCGGCGGGCGGCGGCAACTCGGTGGGAGCGCCGAGGAGTTCGTCGCGGCGGCGGAGGAAGGCGTGCAGCCGCTCCACCGCGAGCGCGGGGTCGCCGGCGGGCGGCGCGGTGCCCGCCTCCTGGGCGAGGCCGGGCGGGACCGGCCGGTACGCCGGGTCGGGGACGGCCGAAGCGGCGGTGGGCGGGTACGCCCCGAGGTCGGTGGCGGTCACCGTGTACGCGCCGGTGGGGCGGCAGCGGATCTCCAGGTCGACCCGCTGCCAGCCCCGGGCGGCCCGGACCGCCGCGACCAGCTCGCCGACCTCGTCCAGGCCGTGCGGCCGCCCCGGTTCACGGTGTCCGCGCGGGCGTGCCGGGGCGGGCGGGAAGGTGTAGCTGCTGCGGGCCCGCAGCCCGTGGCCGGTGTCACGGCCGGTCAGCAGCGACTCCGTCCAGCCCTCCGGCGCGGTCTCGACGATGCGCTCGACGACCCGCCGGGCTGCCTGCTCCACCTGTCCGGTCATCGGTCTCCCCTCCCCTGGTGCTGATCGCGAGGATCATCGCACCCGGGTCGGACAGCTCAGGACGGCTCAGGACGGCTGAGGACGGCTGAGGACGGCTCAGGACATCTCGCGGACCGGGCGGGAGGAGAGCACGACCAGCGCGGTGACGGCGAGGACCGCGGCGGTGAAGGTGAACATCGCGGCGGTGGAGACCTTGGCGAGCGCACCGCAGGTGATCAGGGAGAGCGGGGCGGCGGCGTAGCCGAGGACCATGTCGACCGAGATGACGCGGCTGAGGATGTCCTTGGGGATGTTGCGCTGGATCCAGCTGAGGCCGAAGACGCCCTGGAAGCCGATGCCGAAGCCCATGGCGAGGACGGTGAGCACGGCGGCCGGGGTGTTGGCGAGCAGGCCGAGGGTGCCCATGCCGACGGCGAGCCAGCCGGCCAGCGCGGCGACCAGCAGGCCGACCCGGGGGCGTCCGCCGAGCAGGCCGCCGACCAGGGTGCCGAGCATGGCGCCGCCGGCCAGCGCGCCGTTGAGCAGGCCGAGGGTGGTGGAGCCGCCGTGCAGCGCGGAGTTGGCGAGGGTGGCGAAGCCGACGGTGAACGGGCCCGCGTAACAGAAGTTGACGGCGGTGTCGAGGAGGACGACGGTGCGCAGCCGCGGGTCGTCCCAGGTGTAGCGGATGCCCTCGCGGATCCGGGCGCCGAGCGACGGTCCGTCGGACGTGCCGCCACCGGCGGCGGGCTTGCGCGCGGCGGCGGGGATGAGCGAGACGCACAGGCCGCAGAGCGCGAAGCAGACGCCGTCGACCAGGAAGGCGACGGGGGCGTCGGAGAGCGCGACGACCAGGCCGCCGACCGCCGGGCCGAGGACGGCGGAGATCCGGGTGCCGGTGCCGAGCAGGGCGTTGGCCTGGGTGAGGACCTCCTTGTCGACGACCGAGGGCAGGACGGAGACCCGGGCGGGCTGGAAGAAGGCGTCCACGGTGCCGAAGGCGGCCGCGGCGGCGCACAGCAGCCAGACGGTGAGCGAGCCGGTGAGTCCGGCGACGCCGACGGCAGCCATCAGGCCGGCCCGGGCCCAGCTGGAGGCGACCATCAGGGCGCGGGGCGACCAGCGGTCGCCGAGCGAGCCGCCGACCAGGGTGAGCAGGGCGCGCGGGACGGCCTGGAAGGTGAGGACGTAGCCGAGGTTGAGGGTGGAGTGGGTGAGCGAGAGGGTGATCCAGGAGAAGGCGATGACGCTGAAGCCGTCGCCGAGCAGGGAGAGCGACTGGCCGGCCCACAGCAGCCGGAAGTTGCGGTTGCGGGCGGGGCTCCACAGGCGGGGCGGCGCGGGTGCGGTGACGGTGGTGGTCGCCATCGTCGGTCCTTTCCGTACGGGAAGGGGGCGGGCCCCCGGGATGGGGGCCCGCCCGTGGCGGTGCGGTCAGTAGCGGACCGGGAGGGCGGTGAGGCTGCGGTTGAGCAGGGAGTTCTGCCAGCCGAGGTGCGGGGTGTCGAGGGTGAGCGCGGGGTAGTCGCGGACCAGGACGGAGACCACCACGCCAGCCACCAGCCGGGCGAGGGCGGCGCCGATGCAGAAGTGCGCGCCGAAGCCGAAGCCGAGGTGGGTGGAGCCCTCGCGGTGCAGGTCGTACCGGTCGGGGTCGGGGAAGCGGCCGGGGTCGCGGTTGGCGGCGGCGGTGACCAGGAAGATCCGGTCGCCGGCCCGTACGGTCCGCCCGTCGAGCTCGAAGTCGCGGGCGGCGCTGCGGATGGACATCTTGGACGGGCCGTCGAGGCGCAGCGTCTCCTCCACCGCGGGGCCGACCAGCGCGGGGTCGTTGCGGACCTCGGCCATCAGCGCGGGGTCGCGGAGCAGGGCCAGGACGGTGTTGGCGATCAGGTTGCTGGTGGTCTCGCCGCCGGCGAAGGCCATCTGGGTGAGCATGCCGGTGAACTCCTCGACGCTCACCGTGTCGCCGATCCGGCCGCCGGCCAGCACGGAGCTGATCAGGTCGTCCTTGGGGTCGGCGGTGCGTTCGGCGACCAGGTCGCCGAGGTAGTCCTCCAGGCTGCACAGCGACTGGAGCGAGGTGCGGTACTCGGCCTCGTCCTGGGCGGTGCCGAGGACCAGGTCGGCGACCTTGGCGTTCCAGTACCAGAAGGACGGCCCGTGGGCGGCGTTGACGCCGAGCCAGCGGGAGAAGACCAGGGCGGGGAGCGGCTTGGCGATGTCGGTCCACAGGTCGCCGCCGCGGCCGGGGGCGGCCTTGCGGGTGAGCATGGCGCCGGTGGCCCGTTCGGTGAAGGTGCGGTAGCGGGCGATCGCGCGGGCGGCGAACTGCTCCTGGAAGACCTGGCGCAGCCGGCGGTGGTCGGGGGCGTCGTTGAAGACCATCCAGCGGGAGAGGATGCCGAAGGCCCGTTCGGCGTCGTCGCGGGCGCCCTGCGGGACGGCGTCCATCAGCGGGCGGACCCGGTCGGCGGAGACCGCGGGGTCGCGCAGGCACTGCATCACCTGGTCGTAGCCGGTGACCAGCCAGGCGCGGTGCATCGGGCTCCAGTGCACCGGGCTGTGGTCGCGCAGGGCGTTGAGGTACGGGTAGGGGTCGGCGTTGAGCTGCGGGTCGAGCAGGTAGCGCTCGTCGAAGCGGGCGGGTGCGGTGAGCGTGGTCATCGCCGGGCCTCCGTGGCGATCGTGTCGACCAGGCGGGCGAGGTGGCCCACCAGCGGGTCGGCGAGCATGGACAGGTGGTCGCCCTCGCTGATGTGCAGGGTCAGTCCGTCCTGGGCGAGTTCGCGCCAGCGGGCGACGTAGGTCTCGAAGTCGACGTCGAGTCCGGGCATCGGCTCGCCGGCCGGGAGTCCGGCGGCGAGGGTGCCGACGACCAGGTGGATGTGGCCGGGGTAGGGGCGGACCCGGTAGTCGGCGAGGGCGGTGAGCAGCGAGTGCCAGACCTCGATCGGGGCGTTGCCGACCAGCGCGGCCTCGCTCGGGCTCATTCCGGCGCCGAGCAGCTGGGCGGTCAACTCGGCTGCGGTGCGGTCGTGTTCGGGTCCTTCGGGGAGGGTGCGCAGCCGGTCGCGGAGCACCATGGCCTCGCGCATCTCGCGGCCGACGGCGGCCAGTCGGGCGGCGGCGGCCGGGTTGGGCAGGTAGGGCTCGACCAGGACCAGCGGGTCGACGGTGTGGCCGGCCTCGTGCAGCTGGGTGGCCATCTCCAGGGCGATGTTGGCGCCCATGGACCAGCCGAGCAGCTCGTGCGGGCCGGTCGAGCCGTGGTCGGCGAGTTCGGCGGTGTAGTTGGCGGCGATGCCGGTGATGGTGGAGGGGTCGACGCCGCCGAGCAGGCCGCGGGCCTGGAAGGCGTGCACCGGGCGGCCGGGCCGCAGTTCGCGGACCAGCGGGACGAACCAGGCGGCGCTGCCGCCGCTGGGGTGGACGCACCACAGCGGGGCGCCCTCGCCGGTGCGCAGCCGGACCTCGGAGGTGATCGCGGTCGGCTCCGAGCCGTCGGAGAACTCCACTGCGCGCTCGGCGAGTTGGGCGATGGTCGGGCATTCGATCAGGTCCCGGACGGTGACCGTGAGGCCGCGTTCGGCGGCCATCGCGGAGACCCGGACGGTGGAGAGCGAGCTGCCGCCGATCCGGAAGAAGTCGTCGTGCACGCCGACCAGGGACAGGCCCAGCACCTCGCGCCAGATCTCGGCGAGCACCTTCTCGGCGGCGCTGCCCGGCGCGGTGTACGCGGTGGCGTGGTCGCGGTCGGCGGAGGGCAGCGGCAGCGCCCGCTTGTCGATCTTGCCGCTGCGGTTGACCGGCATCTCGTCCAGGAAGACGAACCGGGCCGGGACCATGTACGCGGGCATGGTGGCGCGCAGCGCCCGGGTGTAGTGCTCGACGGAGCGCTCCCCGGCGGCCGGGACCACGTACGCGACCAGGGCGGGCTCGCCGCCGGGCAGGTCGGTGCGGTGCAGCACGACGGCCTGGCCGGTCTCCGGGAGGGCGCGCAACTTGTGCTCGATCTCGCCGAGTTCGATCCGGAAGCCGCGCAGCTTGACCTGGGTGTCCTTGCGGCCGAGCCATTCGGCGTTGCCGTCGGGGCGGTGGGTGCCGAGGTCGCCGGTGCGGCAGATCCGGGAGCCGGGGGCGCCGTGCGGGTCGGGCACGTAGGTGGCGGCGGTGAGCGCCGGCCGGCCGAGGTAGCCGCGGCCGACGGCCTCGCCGCCGATGCACAGCTCGCCGGGGACGCCGACCGGGACGGGCTGCAGGTCGTCGTCGAGCACCAGCAGGGTGGTGTTGCGGATCGGCCGGCCGATCGGCGGGCGCCCCTGGCCGGGGGCGAGTTCGGCGGCGACCGACCAGACGGAGGTCTCGGTGAGGCCGTACACGTTGTGGAAGCGGCGGCCGCGCGACCAGGTGTCGGCGAGTTCGGCCGGGCAGGCCTCGCCGGCGACCTGGAGCACCCGCAGGGCCGGGAAGCGGTCCTCGCCGAGCACGGCGAGGGCGCTGGGCGGCAGCATCGCGGCGGTCACGCCGTGATCGGTCAGGGTGGCGGCCAGGTCGGGGCCGGGGCGCAGCGCGTCCTTGGGGGCGGTGACCAGGCGGCCGCCGTTGCCGAGCGACCAGGTGAGTTCGAGGATCGAGGCGTCGAAGCCGAAGGAGGCGAACTGCAGCACCCGCTCGTCGGCGGTGGGCGTCACCAGGTCGCGCTGGCCCTCCAGCATGTTGGTCAGGCCGCGCTGCGGGACGGCCACGCCCTTGGGGGTGCCGGTGGAGCCGGAGGTGTAGATGATGTACGCCAGGGTGTCCTGGTCCGGGCCGGGCCCGGGCACCGGCTCGACGCTCCCGGTCCACAGCTGCGGGTCGTCGAGGTGCAGGGTCGGGCCGTCGAAGGGGACGGCGCCGGCCAGCGGGGTCTGGGTGAGCAGCACCCGCATGCCGCTGTCGGAGGCCATGAACGCCAGGCGCTCGGTGGGGTGCTGCGGGTCGAGCGGGACGAAGGCGCCGCCGGACTTGAGCACGCCGTACGCGGCGCGCACCCAGTCCGGGCCGCGGTCCACGCAGATGCCGACCACGGTCTCCGGGCCGACGCCGAGGGCGCGCAGGCGGGCGGCGAGCAGCGAAGCCTGGCCGTCCAGCTCGGCGTAGGTCAGGCGCCGGTCGCCGTGCTCGACGGCGACCGCGTCGGGGGTGGCGGCGGCGTGCGCGGCGATCCGCTGGTGGAACATGGTCGGGTCGGTGGCGAGCTCCGGTCCGCTGCCCCACTCCTTCAGGGCGGTGGTGCGGGCCTCGCCGGTGAGCGCGGGCCGGGTGACCGGGTGCTCGGGGTGCTCGACCATGGCGGCGATCACGCCGCAGAACACGTCGGCGAGCTGCTCGGCGGTGGCCGGGGAGACGTACTCGGGGTCGGCGTCCAGGGTGAAGCTGTTGACGCTGGCGTTGACCAGCAGCGGGAACATGGTGCGGGCGATCTCCAGCGACTCGTCCCAGGTGTCGTGGGAGAGGCGGTGGAAGTTGACGAAGTTGAAGATCGCCTCGACCAGGTTGGGCTCGCCGGGGCGCAGCGCGGCCATCTTCGCCATCGGCATCCGGCGGTGCGGCAGCATCTCCTGCTCGGCGGCGAACACCTCGCGCAGGTAGTCCAGCCAGCTGCCGCTCGGGCGGGCCACGCCGAACGGCACGGTGTTCAGGAACAGTCCGCGCATCCGGTCGGCGCCCGGCACCTCGGGGCGGCCGTTGGTGACCAGGCCGATCGAGTGGCCGGCCGCGTCGGCGTCGCGCTCGGCGAACAGGCTCATGGTGTGGTGGAAGGCGGCGACCAGCACGGTGCGGCGCGGCACGCCGGCCAGCTGGGCGAGGCGCCCGATCGGCTCGGCCGGGTAGGCGCGGCGCGCCTCGTAGACCGGGGTGCCCTCGATGGCGGCGCCGCGGCGGGGGAAGCGGACCGGGCGCAGCTCGGACAGCGCTCCGCGCCAGTAGTCCAGCGCCTCGGGGCTGTTGAGGGCGGCCCGCTCCAGCGCCACGTACTCGGCGAACGGCGGGGCGGGCGGCAGCTCGGGGGCGCGGCGCTGTGCGACGGCCTGGCGGTGCAGGTCGAGCAGGTCGGCGATCAGCGAGGTGAGGCTCCAGCCGTCGAGCACCACGTGGCAGTCGGTGAGGACCAGGCGCAGGTCGGTGTCGGTGAGGTGGTGCAGGTGGATCCGGATCAGCGGGGCGGCCGCCAGGTCGAAGCGGTGGTCGAACTCGGAGTCCACGTAGCCGCGGAGCATCGTCCGCTGGGTCTCGCGGGGCAGGCCGCGCAGGTCGGTGTAGCCGAGCGGGCAGGACGCCTCGCGGTGGACCAGCTGCAGCGGCTCGCGGTAGTTCACCAGGTCGATCGAGGAGCGCAGGATCGGGTGGGCGCGCAGCACCGCGTCCACGGCTGCCTGGAAGGCCGTCAGGTCGAAGCCCTCGGGGACGGAGATCTTCAGGTCGGTGACGTTGTGGTACGCGCCGCGCCGCGGGTCGGCGAGCATCTCGTGCAGCATGCCGGCCTGCAGCATGGTCAGCGGGTAGGCGTCCTCCAGGCCCTGCGGCAGGCGCGCGGCGTCGGCCGGGTCGAGCTGGGAGAACGGGACGACCGGCGCGGGCGCGTCGGTGGCCTCGGTGGCGTACTGGGCGAGGTCGCCGAGGCTGCGGGAGCGGAACAGGTCGGCGACGGTGATCGCCAGGTGGGCGGTGCGGGCCAGGCCCACCACCCGCAGCGCGAGGATGGAGTCGCCGCCGAGGTCGAAGAAGTTGGCGGTGCGGCTGACCCGTTCGGTGCCCAGCACCTCGGCCCAGATCCGGGCGAGCGCGATCTCGGTGGCACCGGCCGGCGGCTCGTAGCCGGTGGCGGCGGTGTCGGTGCCGGCGACCCGGGTGAGCGCCTTGCGGTCGACCTTGCCGTTGGCGGTGATCGGCAGCTTCGGGTGGCGGACGAACAGCGCGGGCACCATGTACTCGGGCAGGGTGAGTCGCAGCCGGTCGCGCAGCTCGGCGGCGTCCAGCGGGCGGCCCTCGCTGAGCACCAGGTGGGCGACCAGGCGGGCGGTGCCGGCGCCCTCGGTGCGGGCGACCACGGCGGCGTCGCGGACGCCGGACAGGGCGCGCAGCGCGGTCTCGATCTCGCCGGGCTCGATCCGGTAGCCGCGGATCTTCACCTGGTGGTCGGCGCGGCCGACGTAGGAGAGTTCGCCGTCCGGCTCGACCCGGACCAGGTCGCCGGTGCGGTACGTCCGGCCGCCCAGCGGCTGCACCGGGAAGCGCTCGGCGGTCAGGTCGGGGCGGTTGCGGTAGCCGCGGGCCACTCCCCCGCCGGCCACGTACAGTTCGCCGACAGTGCCCGGCGGGACGAGCCGGCCGTGCCGGTCGAGGACGTAGCCGTGCTGGCCGGCCAGCGGGCGGCCGATCGGCGAGCGGACGCCGGCGGCCACGTCGGCGGCGGTGATCAGCCGGTAGGTGACGTGCACGGTGGTCTCGGTGATGCCGTACATGTTGACCAGCGCGGGCTTGCCCGCGGGCGCGGCGAACCAGTCGGTGTAGTCGCGGACGTCGAAGGCGTCGCCGCCGAAGACCACGGTGCGCAGCGCCAGGTCGGCGAAGTCGGTGCCCTGCTGGGCGAGGTGGGCGCGCAGGCCCTTGAACGCGGCCGGGGTCTGGTTGAGGACGGTCACCCGTTCCTCGCGCAGGACGCGCTCGATCGCGGCGGGGTCGCGGACCTCGTCGGAGGTGAGCACCACCACCCGGCCGCCGCTGGTCAGCGGGCCCCACAGCTCCCAGACCGAGAAGTCGAACGCCGGGGAGTGCACCAGGGTCCACACGTCGGCGGGGCCGAAGTCGAAGTGGTGGTCGGCGGCGGCCAGCAGCCAGGCCAGGTTGGCGTGGGTGAGCTCGACGCCCTTGGGGTTGCCGGTGGAACCGGAGGTGTAGATGACGTACGCCAGGTCGCCGGGGGCGGGAGCGGCGTCCGGGCCGGGCTCGACCTGCTCCTCGTCGGTCAGCGCGAGGGTGGAGACCGGCAGGCCCTCGACGGCGGCGGCGCCGGTGTCGTCGACCACCACCCAGGTCACGCCCGCGTCGGTGACGGTGTACTCGCGGCGGGCCCTGGGGTGCGCGGGGTCCAGCGGCAGGTACGCGGCGCCGGCGCGCCAGACGCCGAGCAGGGCGACCGCGAGGTCGACGCCGCGGTCGAGGCAGACGCCGACCAGGTCCTCGCGGCCGACCCCGCGGGCGCGCAGCCGGGCGGCCAACGCGGAGGCGGCGGAGTCGAGTTCGGCATAGGTGAGGGTGCGGCCGCCGCCGCTGACGGCGACCGCGTGCGGGGTGCGGGCGATCTGCTCGGCCAGGCGGGCGGCGGCGGTGCGCGGCTCGGTGTCCGTCGCGGCGTTCGTGTTGGCCGGGCCGTCGGGGCCCAGCAGCAGGGCGCGCTCGGCGGCGGTCAGCGGGTCGACGGTGGACAGCGGCGCGTCCGGGGCGGCGGTGAAGGCGGTGAGCAGGGCGGTGGTGTGCTCGGCGAGCCGGGCGATCGTCGGGGCGTCGAAGAGCTCCGGCCGGTAGACGTACAGCAGGGTGAGGCGGCCCTCGTCCTCGCGCAGTTCCAGCTGGAGGTCGAACTTGGCGGTGGTCAGCGCGATCGGGAAGGCGGTCGCCTCGGCGGCGCCGAGCGCGAAGCCGCCGCGCCCGACGGCGGCGTGGGTGAACAGCACCTCGAAGAGCGGGTTGCGGGCCAGGTCGCGCTCGGGGCTGAGCTCGTCCACCACGCGCTCGAACGGCAGGCCCTGGTGGGCCAGGGCGCCCAGGACGTGCTCCCGGGTGCGGGCCAGCAGGCCGCGCGGGGTCGGGTCGTCGGACAGGTCGGCGCGCATCACCAGGGTGTTGACGAAGAAGCCGGCCAGCTGCTCGGTCTCGGCCCGCTCGCGGTTGGCCACCACGGTGCCGATCGCGATGTCGTCCTGGCCGCTGTGGAAGGCCAGCGCGGCCTGGAAGGCGGCCATCACCGTCATGTACGGCGTGGTCTCCAACCCGGTGACGGCGGAGCAGAGTTCGGCGGGCAGGTCGGTGCGGTGCACGGCGCCGACGCCGCTCGGCACGGCCGGGCGGGCCCGGTCGGTGGGCAGCTCCAGCGGGGTGAGGCCGGTCAGCCGGCCCCGCCAGTACTCCAGGTCCGCGGACTCGTCGGCGGCGCGCTGCCAGACCGCGTAGTCGGTGTAGTCGATCGGCAGCTCGGGCAGCACGGCGGCGGTGGCCTCGCTGCGCGCCCGGTACAGCTCGCGCAGGTCGCGGACCAGCAGGTCGAGCGACCAGCCGTCGGAGACGATGTGGTGCATGGCGAGCACCAGCACGTGGTCGTCCGCGCCGGCCCGGACCAGGGCGGCCCGGAAGGCGGTCTCGCCGGCCAGGTCGAACGGGCGGACGGCCAGCTCGCGGACGGTCCCGGCGAGGTCGGCACCGGCCGGCAGGTCGAGCACGGTGAGCGCCGCGCCGGCCGGGTGGACCAGCTGGGCGGGCACGCCGTCGACGGCCGGGAAGGTCACCCGCAGCTGCTCGTGCCGGGCCACCAGGTCGGTGACCGCGCCGGCCAGCGCGGCGGTGTCGAGCGGGCCGGTGAGCCGCCAGGCGGCGGGCATCAGGTAGGTGGCGGTGCCGGGGGCGAGCTGGTCGAGGAAGTACAGCCGCTGCTGGGCGGCGGACAGCGGGACGCGCTCGGGGCGCGGGTCGAGCCGCGGAATCCCGGCGGGCGCGGCGGCGGCGGTCAGGCCGCGCAGGCGCTGCTCCAGGAGCTTGCGGGCGGCGGGCGACAGGGTGGCCCGGGCGCCCCGTTCGGGCGTGATCTCGGAAGTGGTCATGTCGTCAACCGTCCAATCAGTCCTGGTAGTCGAGGGAGAGGTCGATCTCGTCGTCGCTCATCGCGGAGATCAGCTCCACCAGCTGGCGCTCGATCTCGGCGGCCAGCAGCTCGACGGTGGGGTGCTCGAAGAGGGTGCGTACCTCGATGGGGCAGTCGAAGGCGGCCCGCAGCCGGGAAGCGGCGGCGACCGCGCGCAGCGAGTGCCCGCCGAGGGCGAAGAAGTCGTCGTGGACGCCGATCCTGGCCACGCCCAGCACCTCGGCCCAGACCTGGGCGGTCACCGTCTCGGTGGGGGTGCGCGGGGCGAGGAACTCGGCCTTCGCCGGGGCCTCGGGTGCGGGCAGGGCGGCGGTGTCGAGCTTGCCCTGGACGGTGCGCGGCAGCGCGTCGAGCAGGACGAAGGCGCTCGGCACCAGGTAGCCGGGCAGGTGGGCCCGGCAGTGCGCGGCGAGGGCGTCGGTGTTCAGTCCGCCGCCGGCGACGTAGCCGACCAGGGCGCGCTCTCCCCGCAGGTCGCGGACCAGGACGGCGGCCGCGGTGACCCCGGGGTGGCGGCGCAGCACCGCCTCGGCCTCGCCGGGCTCGACCCGGAAGCCGCGGATCTTCACCTGGTCGTCGCCGCGGCCGACGAACTCCAGGACGCCGGAGGCGAGTCGGCGCACGATGTCGCCGGTGCGGTAGAGCCGGCCGCCGGTGCCGCCGAACGGGTCCGGCACGAAGCGCTCGGCGGTGAGCGCCGGGCGGCCCAGGTAGCCGCGGGCCAACTCGGGTTCGCTGACCATCAGTTCGCCGGGGATGCCGATCGGCGCGAGGTCGCCGTGCCGGTCGACCACGTACGCGCGGCGGGAGCCGAGCGGCCGGCCGATCGGCACCCGGCCGGTCTGCGGGCCGGTGACCCGGTGGGCGGTCGCGGAGATGACGGACTCGGTCGGGCCGTAGGTGTTGACCACCGGCACCCCGGGCAGCTGTGCGAACCAGCGCTCCAGCGGGCCGGGCGGCAGCACCTCGCCGCCGGTGACCAGCAGCCGCAGGCCGGCCAGCTGCGGGGCCAGGACGTCGAGCCGGGCGACCAGCTCCTCCCAGTACGAGGGGGTCAGCTCCATCACGGTGACGCCCTCGGCCCGGACCACGGAGGCGAGTTGCTCGACCGACCAGATCTCGTCGGGCCGGATCACCACCCGGGCGCCGCAGGAGAGCGCGGGCAGGATCTGCTCCAGCGAGGCGTCGAAGGAGAGCGAGGCGAAGGTCAGCACCCGGTCCGCGGCGGTCAGCGCGAACTGGCCGCGGGCGGTGGCCACATGGGCGGCCAGACCGTGGTGCTCGACGCCCACCGCCTTGGGCCGGCCGGTGGAGCCGGAGGTGAAGATGGTGTACGCCAGGTCGTACGGGTCGCGGGCGCGGCGCGGGCCGTCGGCGGCGGGGGCGACCTGCTCGGCGCGGACCTGCGGCAGGCCGAGCGGGGCGAGGTCGGCGGCGGTGGCGGCGTCCACGGCGAGGCAGGCGACGCCCGACTCCTCGACCATGAAGCGCAGCCGCTCCACCGGCAGCTTGGGGTCGAGCGGGACGTACATCGCGCCCGTCCGCCAGACCGCGAGCATCGCGGCGACCGAGCGGATGCCGCGGCCGAGGCAGACGCCGACCGCGCTGCCGGGCGCGGCGCCGGCGGCGGCCAGCGCGGCGGCCAGGCCGCCGGTCAGCGCGTCGAGTTCGGCGTACGTGACCCGCTCGTCCCCGCAGACCAGGGCGGTCGCGTCGGGCTCACCGGCGGGGGCGAAGAGCGGGGCGGGCGGCGCGTCGGTGCCGGCGGTGGCGAGCAGTTCGGCCCGCTCGGCAGGGTCCAGCAGGTCGATCCGGTCGACCGGGCGGTCCGGGTCGGCGAGGACGGCGGCCAGCACCCGGCCGACCTGCTCGGCGAAGCGGGTGACGGTGGCGGCCTCGAACAGGTCGGTGGCGTACTCGACGTTCAGCGCGAACCGGCCGGGCGACCGCAGGAAGGTCGCGGTCAGGTCGAACTTGGCGGACCCCCAGGGGAGTTCGAAGTTCGAGGCGTCCAGGCCGGGGATCGCCGAGGCGCCGCCGGCGCTCTCCTGGACGTCGACCATCACCTGGAACAGCGGGTTGCGGGCGAGGTCGCGCTCGGGCCGCAGCCGCTCGACCACCTTCTCGAACGGCACGTCCTGGTGGTCGAAGGCGGCCAGCACGTCGCCGCGCACCCGGTCCAGCAGACCGGCGAAGCCGGGGCCGCCGGTGAGGTCGGTGCGGATCACCACGGTGTTGACGAAGAAGCCGATCAGCCGCTCCAGTTCGGTCCGGCCGCGGCCGGCCACCGGGGTGCCGACGGCCAGGTCGCCCTGGCCGCTCCAGCGGGCCAGCACCAGCTGGGCGGCGGCCAGCAGCACCATGAACCGGGTGGCGCCCCGCTCCCGGGCGAACTCCTCGACCCGGTCGCCGAGCCCGGCGGGGAAGTCGATCTCGACCGCGGCGCCGCGGCCGGTCCAGGCGGCCGGGCGCGGACGGTCGGTGGGCAGCTCCAGCACCGGGACGCCGGCCAGCGCCCGCTCCCAGTGGTCGAGCTGGGCCTCCAGCCCGCCGCTCTCCGCGCGCTCGCGCTGCCAGACCGCGAAGTCGCCGTACTGCAGGGTGGGTTCGGGCCGCTCCGGGCCGCCCAGGTAGGCGGCGGACAGCTCGGCCAGGAAGACGTCCTTGGACCAGCCGTCGGTGGCGACGTGGTGGAAGGAGACCACCGCGACGTGGTCGTCCCCGGCGAGCTCCCAGACGCCCGAGCGCAGCAGCGGCGGCCGGTCCAGGGCGAAGCGCCGGGTGGCCAGCGCCTGCGCGGCGGTCCGCACCGCGGCCAGCCGCTCGGCCTCGCCGGCGGCGGCCGGGGCGGGCTGCCACTCCAGCGGGACGGCGGTGGTGTCGCAGACCTGCTGGGCGGGCCTGCCGTCCACCTCGACCAGCGCGGTGCGCAGCACCTCGTGCCGGGCGGTGACGGTGTCCAGGGCCCGCTGCCAGGCGGCGCGGTCGAGGCCGCCGCGGATCCGCCAGGCGTACCAGAGGACGTACTCGTCGCCGGCGTTGGAGGTGCGGTCCAGGAACCACAGGCGTTCCTGGGCGAAGGAGAGCGGCAGCGGTCCGCTGCGGTCGACCGGGACGACGGCCCCGCCGGCCGACCTGCGGGCGGCGGCCACGGCCGGGGCGAAGGCGCGGATCCGCGGGTTCTCGAAGATGGTGCGCAGCTCGACCTCGCGGCCGAGGCGTTCGGCGACCCGGGAGACCGCCATGGTGGCGAGCAGCGAATGCCCGCCGAGCTCGAAGAAGCTGTCGTCGATGCCGATCCGCTCGGTGCCGAGCACCTCGGCCCAGATCTCCGCGACCACCCGCTCGGTCTCGTCGCGCGGCGGGGTGTACTCGGCGCCGCTGGCGGCCCGGTCGGGCCGGGCGTCGGGCAGGGCGTTCCGGTCGAGCTTGCCGGAGGCGGAGACCGGCAGCGCGTCCAGGCGGACGTAGTCGGAGGGCACCGCGTAGTGCGGCAGGCGCTCGGCGCACCAGGCGCGCAGCGCGGCCGGGTCGAAGGCGTCGGCGACCACGTACCCGGCGAGGCTCTGCCCGGTGCGGCCGTCGACCTTCACGGCGGCGGCGGTGACACCGGGGTGCTCGCGCAGCACCGCCTCGACCTCGCCGAGTTCGATCCGGAAGCCGCGCAGCTTGACCTGGTCGTCGCGGCGGCCCAGGTACTCCAGGTCGCCGCCGGGCAGCCAGCGGACCAGGTCGCCGGTGCGGTAGAGGCGGGTGCCGGTGCCGTCCGGGTCGGGGGTGAAGCGTTCGGCGGTCAGCGCGGGCCGGCCGAGGTAGCCGCGGGCGACCTCGTCGCCGCCGATCAGCAGCTCCCCGGGGACGCCGACCGGGGCCGGCTCGTCCTGCTCGTCGACCACCCGGACCCGGCGGGCGCCCAGCGGGCGGCCGATCGGCAGCCGGTCCTCCACCGGGCCGTCGACCTCGTGGGTGGTGGCGGTGACGGTGGTCTCGGTCGGCCCGTACGCGTTGACCACCCGGACGTGCGGGACGGCCGCCCGCCAGGCGTTCAGCGCGCCGACCGGCACGGCCTCGCCGCCGAGGATCAGCAACCGCAGGCCCGCCAGGGCGGCGGCGGAGCGGCGGTCCAGGGCGAAGGCCAGCTCGGTCCAGTAGGTCGGCGGGACGTTGACCACGGTGATGCCGTGCCGGGCGACCACCTCGGGCACCTGGGTGGGCAGCCACGGCTCGTCGGGGCGGACCACCACCCGGGCGCCGCAGGTCAGCGCGGGCAGCAGCTGGTCGAGCGAGGCGTCGAAGGAGAAGGAGGCGAAGGCCAGCACCCGGTCCGCGGCCGTGATCCCGAAGCGGGCGCGGGCGGCGGCCACGTGCGAGGCGAGCGCCCGGTGCTCGACGCCGACGGCCTTGGGCCGGCCGGTGGAGCCGGAGGTGAAGATGATGTGGGCCAGGTCGCCCGGGTCGGCGGTGTGCCGGGGGCCGTCCGGGTCGGGCAGCACGGTGTCGGCGCGGACCACCGCCGGGCCGAGCAGGGCGGCCAGCCCCTCGGTCGCACCGTCGGCGACCAGGCAGGCCAGCTCGGCCTCCTCGGCCATGAACCGCAGGCGCTGCGTGGGCAGTTCGGGGTCGAGCGGGACGTACACGCCGCCCGCCCGCCAGATCGCGCCGAGCGCGGCGACCGACCAGGTGCCGCGCCGCACCAGCACGCCGACCGCGCGGCCCGGGCCGACCCCGGCGGCGGTCAGCGCGGCGGCCAGTCCGCCGGTCATGCCGTCCAGTTCGGCGTACGTGACCCGCTGCTCGCCGCAGACCAGGGCGGTGTCGGCGGGCGCGCCGGTGAAGGCCGGCGGCGCGACCGGGCCGGCCGGACGGTCCGCGGCGGTCGCCCACTCCTCGGCGGGCCGGCTGCCGAGCTGCGGCACGACCCGGCGGGCCAGCTCGCGCACCGGCTGCTCGGGCTCGGCGAGCACCGCGCGCAGCAGCTCCACGTAGGAGGCGCCGAAGGTCTCCATGGTGGCGCGGTCGAACAGCGCGGTGGCGAACTGCAGCAGGGCGATGACGCTGCCGTCGGCGCACAGGCTGAGGTCGAGGAAGACGTCCAGCGCGGTGCCGGTCAGCGGCGGGTGGACCAGCCGGGCGTCCAGGCCGGGCAGGTCGATCGGCTTGATCGCCGAGTTGAGCAGGGTGAACGAGGCCTGGGCCAGCGGGTGGCGGGACAGGTCGCGCTCGCCGCCGACCGCCTGCACCACCTGGTCGAACGGCGCCTCGGCGTGCGACAGGTCGGCCAGCACGTCCGCGCGGACCCGCTGCAGCAGGGCGTCGAAGGACGGCGCCCCCGCGTGGTCCCCGCGCAGCACGATGGTGTTGACGAACGGGCCGATCACATCCGCGGTGTCCGGGCGGCCCCGGTCCGCGAGGGTCGAGCAGACCGCGATGTCGCTCTGCCCGCTGTGCCGGGCCAGCAGCGCCTGGTAGACCGCCAGCAGCACCATGTAACGGGTGGCGCGGCGCCCGCGGGCGAAGCCGTCGACCTCGGCGACCAGCTCGGCGGGCAGCCGGAACCGGACCACGTCGCCGGCGCCGTCCCAGAACCGCGGCCGCGGCCGGTCGGTCGGCAGGGCCAGCGGGGCGACACCGGTCAGACGCCTGCGCCAGTACGCCATCAGGCGCTCCAGGCGGGCGCCGCTCAGGCGCTCGTGCTGGGCGGCCGCCACCTCGGCGTACTGGACGGCGGGCGCCGCGACCTGCTCGCCGCGGTAGCCGGCGGCCAGTTCGCGCAGCAGCACGTCCCAGGACCAGCCGTCGATCGCGATGTGGTGGACCGTCACCAGCAGCAGGTGCTCGTCCCACCCGAGGCGCGCCAGCACCATCCGGATCGGGTACTCGGCGGCCAGGTCCAGCGGCCGGGCCAGCTCCCGGGCGAACAGCTCCTCGGCGCTCGCCGCCTCCGTACGCTCCAGGACGGCGCCGCCGGGCGCGTCCAGCACCGGGACGGGCTCGCCGCCGACGGCGGCGTACCGGGTGCGCAGCACCTCGTGCCGGTCGACGACGCCGACCAGGGCCCGCTCCAGGGCGTCCGCGTCCAGCGGGCCGCTGATCGCCAGGGCGAGCGGGAGGAGCGATCCGGCCGAGTCCTGGGCGAGCTGGTCCAGGAACCACAGCCGCCGCTGCGCGAACGAAACCTTCGGGGTGTCACCGTGCCTCGCCCCTCCGGGGGCTGCGCCTGCTGTCACTGTGGGCCTCCATGCGGTGTTTTCCAGCAGACTGCCGGTCGCGGGCGGGCGGCCCCAGAGAAGAAGACGCAGCCCTGCGCGCAGGGCCCCGTGCGCATCCGTCCCCGCAAGGGGAGAACGACGACGCGGCGGGCCGGCCCGGGGGTGTTCCGGGGCGGCCCGCCGCGTGGGTCGGGCGGGGTGGGTCAGTGCTCGTCGACGGCGACGAAGCGCAGCTCGGAGGTGTAGGCGGCGCCCTCGTCGTCGGTCAGCCAGACCTGCTCGGGGCTGGGCAGCATCTCGGTGACGGTGATCCGCCCCTCGGGGTCCTTGCCGGCGAGCCGGCGCAGTGCCTTGGCGAGGATGTTGACGTACACCGGGCTGTCGAAGTCCACGTAGAACGGCCGGGGTTCGGTCGGCGAGACCACGAACACGTACCGGGGCAGGCCGTGCTCCTCCCGCCAGCGGCGGGCCCGGACGTAGCGGCGGGCCTCGTCCTTCTCCGCGGCGAACGCCGCCCCCGCGGCCGGCAGGCGCCACTGCTCGCGGGCGACCACCAGCCGGTCCACGGTCACCCGGGGGGTGTGGTCGGCCTCCGGGAGGACCTGGAACAGGTCCATCGCCAGCGTGGTCAGCACGTGCGAGAACACGTCCACCGCGGGGAACTCGGCGCCGTCGGGCAGCACCACCCGCAGTTCGCCGTCCCGGTCGACCACGGCGACGTCGGCGCTGCGCACGCTGCGCGGCCGGCCGGGGTCGGCGGTGAAGTCCACCAGGGCGACCTGGTAGTCCTCGGGGCGGGTGAGCGCGTACTTGACCCGGGCGGAGAGCCGGGAGCGGTGCTCCTTGGGCAGCAGCGGCAGCAGCCGGGGCCCCGGGTGGTCGCGGCCGGTGAGCGCGTCCAGTTCGGCCCGGTCGGGGTGCTGGTGGACGAAGAGCGAGGCGCCGAGCGTGTTGGACGCCAGGTGGAGCTCGCCGAGGACGAGGTGGAACGCGCCGCGCCCGATCGCCTCCGCGCCCTCGGCGGCGATCATCACGTCCGGCGACAGGTACCGGGCGGCCGTCCAGCCGCCGCCCGGTCCGGCGAATCTGGCGGCCACCTCGCCCGCCACCTGATCGAGCGTCAGGTGTACGCGCCGAGCGCCGGGCTGCGGCTGCAGGACGGCCTGCCAGTGCTCCTGGAAGGCGCGTTGCAGCTGTTCGGCCGCCCGCCGGGCGTCGCCGTGCAGCACCGGCATGCAGGCGAACCAGAAGCTCGCCAGGTCGACCGGCCCCTGCGCGGCCAACTGCTCGTACACCCTGCGGGCGCCGGCCATGACCGCCTCGGCGAGCCGGCCGGTGAGCCAGCCGGCGCTGCTGAGCAGCGGCTCCAGCGGGGCGAGGGCGTCGCGGACGGCGGTGCCCAGGTGCGCGGTGGCGGAGCGGCGGGTGTCGGCGTACACCACGGCCCGGCAGGGCGCGGTGCCGGCGGACTTCTCCCGGACGGCGGCGGTCTCGGTGAGCGCGGTGAACTCGGCCTCCAGCGCGACCAGCGCCTCGACCACCTGCTCGGCGCCGCTCGCCGCGGCGACCGCCGCCCGGCCGCGCTCCAGGGCGTCCAGCGCGTCGGTGCCGCGCTCGCGCAGCGCCGGGTCGCCGACCTGTGCGAGCCAGGCCCGCAGGTCGCGTTCGGGGTGGGTGGAGGCGGGGATCTCCAGCCGCCACTGCGCCCAGCGCTTGGCCACCAGCTCGTCGAGGACGGCCGGGACGTCCACGCCCGGCAGTTCCTCGGCCAGCCGGTGCGCGGTGCGGACGCCGTCGCAGCGGGCCAGTACGGCGGCCGCGTCGGCGCCGACGGTCTGCGGCTTGCGTCCGGGGACGGTGACCAGCAGGCCGTCGAGCCGGACGAACGGCACCCGTCGGGGGGCCACCCAGGGCCGGGCGGCCGGGTCCTCGCCGAGCCGGGCGGCCAGCGCGTCGATCGCCCAACTCGCCCAGTAGACGGTGGAGTCGGCGGTCAGGCCGGTGCCCGGGTCGACGGTCACCCCGGGCCCGGAGCCGTCCCAGCGGCCCCAGCCGACCGGGCCGAAGAAGCCGATGGTGTCGTTCTTCACGCAGAACCGCTGCCAGTAGTGCGCGACCAGTTCCTCGCGCTGGCGCGGCATGCTGGTCCGACCGGCGGCGCTGGGCGTCCAGTTGAGGAACGGGGTGATGCCGGAGGCCAGTACCGGCCGGTTCTGCCAGGCGACCGCCTCGCGGAAGGCGGGGGTGCGGGCGATGTCCTGCAGGACGTGGGCGCTCTCCACGGCGGCGTCGGCGTACAGCTCGGCGAACGGTGTCCAGCGATCGCCGGTGAGCTGTTCGCCGGCCTCGAACTTGTCGGCGGCCTCGGCGAGTCCGGCGGGGGCCAGGCGCAGTACCCCGTCGGCGGGGAAGCCGGGCCCGCGCAGGGCGAACTGCTCCCACAGCCGCCAGCGCCCGCCGGGCAGGTAGGTGTCGGTCACGGCAGGTCTCCCTCGGGCCTCAGGCGTCGGCGAAGTCGGTGTCGACGACCTCGGCGAGGTCGGCGGGCGTCGGGTAGGCGAAGACCAGGGAGACCGGCAGCTCGACGCCGAGCTCCTCGTGCAGCCGGCCGATGATCTGGAAGGCGCTCAGCGAGTCGCCGCCGGCGGCGTAGAAGTCGGCGTCCCGGTCGAGGTCGTCGATGCCGAGGACGTCGCGGTAGATGGAGACCAGCAGGTCGGCGGTGGAGCGGGCGGTGGTGGTCATGGGGACTCCTCAGGAGGTCGGGACGGGGTGCTTGCGCGGGCCCGGGGACTGCCGGGCGGTGGCGGTGCGAAGAGCGGAGGCGGTGTTGCCGCCGGAGACCACGGCGACGGCGCGCCCGGTCGGTCCGGCCCGGAGCGCTCCGGCGAGGGCGACGGCGCCGCTGGGTTCGGCCTCGACGCCGTGCCGGGCGAGCAGGTCGACGGCGGCCAGGATCTCGGCGTCGGTGACGGCGATCAGCGCGTCGACCCGGTCGCGGACGATCGGGTAGGTCACGGTGCCGGGCTGCTGCCCGCGCAGCCCGTCGGCGACGGTGGCGCTCGGCGGCAGCCGCAGCGGGCGGCCGGCGGCCAGTGAGCGGGCGTAGCGCGGGGTGGTGGCGGGTTCCACGCCGACCACCCGGACGGGGCGTCCGGTGGCGGCCAGGCAGACCCCGGCGAGCAGTCCGCCGCCGCCGGTGGGCACGTACACGGTGTCCGCGTCGGGCACGTCGGCGAGGATCTCGCGGCCCACCGTGCCCTGTCCGGCGACCACCAGCGGGTGGTCGGAGGAGGGCACCAGGACGGCGCCGGTCCGCTCCGCCAGCTCCCGGGCGTGGACCTCCCGTTCGGCGACCCCGCCGGTGACGGTGACGGTCCGGGCGCCGAGCGCCTCGATCAGCGCCGCCTTCTGCGGGCTGGCGCCCGCGGCGAGGACCACGGTGAGGTCCAGCCCCAGCCGGCCGGCCAGGCCGGCCAGCGCGATGCCGTGGTTGCCGGAGGAGCCGGTGACGATCCGCCGGGCGCCGAGCGCGAGCACCGCGTTGGTGGCGCCGCGCAGCTTGAACGAGCCGCTGTGCTGCAGGTGTTCGGCCTTCAGCAGGACGCCGGGCAGCACGTCCAGCACGGGGGTGCGGCGGATGTGCCGGGCGATCCGGATCGCGGCGGCGGTGACGTCGTGCGGCCGCAGGCCGGTCTCCCCGGCGAGGTGGTCGAGCTGGGCGAGCTGGGCGGTCACCGGGCCCCTCCCGCCTCGGCGAGCGCCCGCCGGTCGGCCTTGCCGCTGCGGTTGGTGGGCAGTTCGGCGAGCCGGTCGAAGCGGCGCGGCATCAGGTACGGCGGCAGGGTGCGGCCCAGGTGGGTGCGCAGCGCCGCGTCCTTGACCTCCTCCAGGTCGCCGGTGACGTGCGCGACCAGGTACACCCGGCCCTGCGGGTCGGTGGCGGCGGTCACCACCGCGCCGGTGACGTCCTGGTGGGTGAGCAGCGCGGACTCCACCTCGGCCGGGTCGACCCGGTAGCCGCGGATCTTCACCTGGCGGTCGATCCGGCCCAGGTAGCGCAGGCCGTCCGGGCCGGCCGCGGCCAGGTCGCCGGTGCGGTAGAGCCGGGCGCCGGGCGGGCCGAGCGGGTCCGGGACGAAGCGTTCGGCGGTCCGGGCGGGCCGGCCGCGGTAGCCGCGGGCCACGCCCACGCCGCCGATGTACACCTCGCCCGCCTCGCCGTCGGCGACCGGCGCCAGGTCCGGGTCGAGCAGGCGGACCACCACACCGTCGATCGGGCGGCCGACCACGTCCGCGCCGAGCTCCGGCACGGTCGGCACGGGGTGCCGGGTGGAGGTCATGGTGCACTCGGTCGGGCCGTACTGGTTGACCAGCGAGCCGTCGATCAGCGGGCGGCCGCCGGCGGTCAGGAAGGGGCGCAGCGACTCGCCGCTGGAGACGGCCAGCCGGATGCCGGCGAGCAGTTCGGCGGCGTTCGGCTGGGCGGCCAGGTGGGTCAGGAACGACGGGGTGACGCTGAGCAGGGTGTTCACGCCGTGCTCGCGGACGGCGGCGGCGAAGCCCTCCGGGCGCAGCAGCCGCGAGCGCGGCACCAGCACCAGGCGCCCGCCCGCCAGCAGCGGGGCGAAGGTGTCGCGGATCGACGCGTCGTAGCCGAGCGGGGCGACCTGCAGGGCGACGGTGTCGGCGCCGAGGCCGTAGTCGCGGGCGACGAAGCGCAGGTAGGAGTCGAGGCCGCGGTGCTCCACCAGGACGGCGCTGGGCTCCCCGGTGGTCCCGGAGGTGTGGCTGACGTACGCCAGCGCGTCGGGCGTCACCGGGAGGGTGTCGTGGGCGCGCGGGGCCGCCGCACCGGCGGGCGGGCCGATCAGCAGCGGCTCGCCGGGGATCGGCAGGGCCAGCCGTTCTGCCGAACCCTGCGTGGTGAGCAGGAGTTCGGCGCCGCCGCTGGTGACCAGGGCGGCCAGCCTGGCGGGGGGCTGCTCGACGTCCAGGGTGAGGAAGGCGGCCCCGGCGCGCAGCACGGCCGCCATCGCGACCACGGCGTCCGCGCCGCGGTCCACGGCGATCGCGCAGACCCGCTCGGGGCCGGCCTCGCGTTCGACCAGCCGGGCGGTCAACGCCTCGATCCGGTGGGCGAGTTCGCCGTACCCGAGGTCGCCCTCGGGGGTGCTGAGGGCGACCCGTCCGGGGGTGTTCCGTCCGTGCGCGAGCAGCTCGTCGACGAAGGTGCGCATCACCGTTCCCCCACCGTGCGGTCGACCGCGACGAAGCGCAGTTCGGAGGTGTAGGTGGCGCCGTGCTCGTCGGTGAGCCAGGCCTGCTCGGGGGTGGGCAGCATCTCGCTGACCTTGACCTTGGCGTCCGGGTCCTTGCGGGCGAGGCGGCGCAGCGCCTTGGCGAGGATGGTGATGTAGACGGGGCTGTCGAAGTCGACGTAGAACGGCCGGGGTTCGGCCGGGGAGACGACGAAGACGAAGCGCGGCAGGTCGAGTTCGCGCTGCCACTGGCGGGCCCGGACGAAGCGGCCGGCCTCGGTCTTCTCCTCGGCGAAGGCGAAGGAGTCGACCGGCAGGGTCCAGGTCTCGCGGGCGACGACGGTGGTGTCGATGGTGATCCGGGGCGTGTGGTCGCCGCGCGGGCGGATGGTGAAGCGGTCCATCACCTTCTGGGTCAGGGTGTTGGCGTACACATCCAGCAGCGGGAAGACCGCGCCGTCGGGCAGCACCGCGACCAGGTCGCCGTCCCGCTCCTCGACGGTGACGTCGGCGCTGAGCGCGGTGCGCGGCCGGTACGGGTCGCCGGTCTGGTCGACCAGGGCGACCACGTAGTCCTCGGGCCGGTCGAGGGAGGGCCGGCTGCGGGTGGACCACTTGAGCGGCAGCTCCTTGGGGAGCATCGGCAGCAGCCGCGGGCCGGGGAAGTCCTTGCCGGTCTCGGCGATCAGCTCGTCCCGGTCGGGGTGCTGGTGGACGAAGAGCGAGGCGCCCATGGTGTTCAGCGCGGAGTGCATCTCGCCGAGCACCAGCTCGAACTCGCCGCGCGCCACGGCCTCGGGGCCTTCGGCGAGGAGCAGCACGTCGGGGCTGAAGTAGCGGGCCAGCGACCAGCCGGCGCCGGGCTCGTCGAACTCCTCGCGGACCCGCTCGGCGATGTCGGCGGAGGAGACCCGGACCCGGCGGGCGTCCTCGGGCAGTTCCAGGATCCGCGCCCACTTGGCGCGCAGCTCGTCCTGGATGGCGTCCAGGTCGGCCTTGGCCTGCGGGTACGGCGAGGGCAGGCACTCCAGCCAGAGCGTGCCGAGGTCGACCCGGCCCTGCTCGGCGAGGCGCCGGTGGACGGCGCGGACCCGCTCGGTGACCTGCGCGGCGAAGCGGTTGGTGAGCCAGCGGGCGGAGGTCAGGCACTGCTGCAGCGGGGTGAGTTCGGCGAGCAGGGCGCTGCCTGCGCTGGCGGTGGCGGCGCGGCGGCTGTCGCTGTAGACCAGGCCGCGGCAGGGTGCGGTACGGGCGCCCTTGGCGCGCTGCGCGTCGGCCTGGGTGGTCTCGGCGAAGTCCGCCTCCAGGGCGGCGATCGCGGTGGTGAGCGCCTCGGCGTCGGTGCCGGCGGCCTGCACGGCGTCGCGGCCGCGCTCCAGGACGGCCAGCTTGGCCAGCGCCCGCTCGCGCACCTCGGTGTTGCCGATCCGCTCCAGGATGGTGCGCAGCTCGCGCTCCGGGTAGGTGCTCGCGGGCACGTCCAGACGCCAGTGCGCCCAGCGCCTGCCGACCAGCCGGCGGACGGCCTCCTCGGCCTCGGCCGGGCCGATGCCCAGCTCGGCGGCGACGGCGGCGACGGTGCGGGTGCCGTCGCACAGGTCGAGCACCGTGCGGTCGAACGGGTCGATCTCCTGCGGCTTACGGCCGGGCAGCCGGACGGCGCCGTCGACCACGCCGACGAAGGAGACCCGCACCGGCGGGATCCAGGCCATCAGCTCCGGGTCCTCGGCGAGCACGGCGGCCAGCGCGTCGATCGCCCAACTGGCGAAGTACACCCGGGAGTCGGCGAGGAAGCCGGCACCGGGGTCGACGGTCACCCCGTGCCCGGAGGTGTCCCAGCGGCCCCAGCCGACCGGGCCGAAGAAGCCGATGGTGTCGTTCTTCACGCAGAACCGCTGCCAGTAGTGCGCGACCAGTTCCTCGCGCTGGCGCGGCATGCTGGTCCGGCCGGCGGCGGTCGGCTCCCACGCGAGGAACGGCGCGATGCCGGTGCGCAGCACGGCCGGGTTCTGCCAGGCGATGGCGGCCCGGAAACGGGGCATCGCGGCGATCTCCTGCAGGCGGCGGGCGGTCTCCACGGCGGCGGTGTCGTAGGCCTCGGTGAAGGCCTGCCAGTCCGGGCCGGCGAGCCTGTCGTCGGGGCCGAACTTGTCGGCCTCCAGGGCGAGGTGGGCGGGTGCCATGCGCAGCACGCCCTCGGCGGGGAAGCCGGGGCCGCGCAGCGCGAAGTGCTCCCACAGCCGCCACCCCCCGGCTGGCAGCACGACGTTCTCCGGGACGTCCGACATGGGCGGAACTCCTTCCAGGGACAGGGGTTCGGCGGTCCGGCGGCGGGTTGCGCCCCGGTCCGACGCTTCAGCACACTGCCGGTCGCCCGCCCCGGCCCGGCAGAGAAGAACCGGCAGCGAGACACGCGGGCCGCATCCGCCGCTCCGTCCCTGTGGCGGGGCCGCCCGCAGGCGGCACGCTGGCCCTCGACCGAGCGAGCACCCGGCGACCACGAGGAGGACGCCCCGATGAGCGACACCGACGAGACCCAGTACCAGGTCGTACTCAACGACGAGGAGCAGTACTCGATCTGGCGGGCCGACCGCGACCTGCCGGCCGGCTGGCACGCCGAGGGCACGGCCGGCACCCGCCAGGCGTGCCTGGACCACATCGAGGTGGTGTGGACCGACATGCGGCCGCTCAGCCTGCGCCGCCGCCTCGCGGCCGCGGGCGCCTGACCGGCCGGGACGCCGTACGCACCACGCCCCGCCCGATCGGAGGACACGAGTCCGTGATGACATCGCAGTCGCTGTACGTCCCCACCGCGGTGGACGTGCGGCGGATCCAGGCCGAGCTGCGCTCACCGCCCCAGCGCAGCCTCACCGGGCCGCTGGCGGTCTATCTGGCGACGGCACGCGGGCACGACGAACACGCCCTGCGCCACGCCGCCGAGGTGCTCGACGCCGAGGAACGGCAGCGCGCCCACGCGTTCCGCCGGGAGTCCGACCGCGAGGCGTACGTGCTGGCGCACGCCGTGCTGCGCGGACTGCTGGGCTCCCACCTCGGCATGGACGCCGCCACCCTGCCCCTGACCCGCGAGCCCTGCACGGGCTGCGGCGGGCCGCACGGACGTCCGGTCCTGCGCGGCAACGGCGTGCACTTCTCGCTCTCGCACAGCGGCGACCTGGTGATGGTCGCGCTGGCCACCTCCCCGGTGGGCGTGGACGTCGAGCAGGTGCCCAGCCGGCAGGCCACCCACGACGTCCAGGCCATGCTGCACCCGGCGGAGGCCGCCGAACTGATGGCCATGCTGGACGAGGACCGACCCGCCGCGGTGGCCCGCGCCTGGGTCCGGAAGGAGGCGTACCTCAAGGGCCTGGGCACCGGGCTGTCCCGCAGCCCCGGCCTGGACTACCTGGGCACCGGCCCCGAACCGGGACCGGCCCCGCCCGGCTGGCACATCCGCGACATCCTGGTGCCCGCCGGCTACGCCGCCGCCCTGTCGGTCCGCCGGCTGGAATGACCCGCGGACGCCGCTGGGCACCCGCCCAGCGGCGTCCGGGTCACCCGAACCACCAGACCGCCGGTGCCGATCGCCGGTGGCCATCGTCCGGCGGCCCCCTCCGGGCGTCATGAGTACCCGTACTCAGGCGGGCTCACCCACGGCCGGCCCGGCGGTCGGGCGCAGCACCGTCAGCCCGTCCTCCTGGGACGCCACCAGGGCGAACGGGAACCGGTCGAGCTCCAGGCAGAGCGCCACGTCGTCCGGGTGCGCCCCCTCGCGCACGCCCTGCGCCAACTCGGCGGCGGCCCGCGAGCCGGCGGCGCGGCGCAGGAACCCGGCGGCGTCCGGCCCGTCCACGGCGGCTTCCGGTCTCCTCCCGGCGGCGGCGAGCGCGGCGATGTACTGGGCGCAGGCCAGGTCCTCCTCGGCCCGCCCGTCCTCACCGGTCACCACGAAGGTGACGTCCCCGCACCCGCGTTCGCGCAGCAGCTCCGCCGTCGCCCCCGCCACCACGAAGCTCGCGCACAGCACCAGCCTCGCCTCCCTGACCGCGAGGGCGCCGACCGTCCCGGCCGTGGTCTTCTGCACGACGGTCCGTCCGCGGAGGTCGACCGTGCGCAGCAGCGCCGGCGAGTTGACGGCGTCGAAGCCGGGCGCGGGCGGCCCGTCCTTGAGCGCCACCCAGTCCGGGTGGCGCTCCTTGAGTGCCCGTGCGTCGTCCAGCGACTCGGCGAGGACGATTCTCTCCGCCCCTCGCGCGAACGCCCAGGCGGCCACGGTGTAGGCCCGCATGACGTCCACCACGACCGCCACGGTGGGGACTTCGGCCACTTCGTCGATACCGATGAATCGCGTGTCCATTCGATCATGATTCCGCACACCGAGCCGCCGTGTCCGGATATGACAGGAAGCCGTCATTGCGGCCACCCCGCCCCGCGGCGAGGATGGACGCATGCCAACCACCCGCCGCGTCGTCATCGCGGTCTTCCCCGACGTCGACCTGCTCGACGTCACCGGGCCCGCCGAGGTCTTCGCGCTGGCCAACCGGGAGACCGGCGGCCGCGCGGGCTACGAGGTCCGGCTGGCCGGCCCGGGCGCCGGACCGGTCACCACCTCGGCGGGCGTCCGGCTGCTCACCGACCTCGCCTTCGACCAGGTCGACGGCGTGCTGGACACCCTGCTCGTCCCCGGCGCCGTCGACCTGCACCCCGACGGACCGGTCGCCCGGATCGACCCCGAGGTGGTCGCCTGGCTGCGGACCGCCGCCCCGCAGGCCCGCCGGGTCGCCTCGGTCTGCGTCGGCGCGCACCTGCTCGCCGCCGCCGGACTGCTGGACGGCCGCACCGCCACCACCCACTGGTCCACCGCCGCCCAACTCGCCGCCGAGCACCCGGAGGTGACGGTCGACCCCGACCCGATCTTCGTCCGCTCCGGCAACGTCTGGACCGGCGCGGGCATCAGCGCCTGCATGGACCTCGCCCTCGCCCTGGTCGCCGACGACCACGGCGAGGAGGTCGCCCTCGGCGTCGCCCGGCAGCTGGTGATGTACCTCAAGCGGCAGGGCGGGCAGAGCCAGTTCTCCGTCCCGCTCAGCACCCCGCCCGCCACCCGGCGGGACATCGACGAGCTGCGCCGCCACATCGCCGACCACCCGGAGGACGACCTCTCCGCCGCCGCCCTGGCCGGCCGGATGAGCCTGAGCGAACGGCACTTCGCCCGGGTCTTCCGCCAGGAGACCGGCCGCACACCCGCCGCGTACGTCGAAGCCGCCAGGGTCGAGGCCGCCCGCCGCCTGCTGGAGGGCACCGACCTGCCGCTCGACCGGGTCGCCGCCGCCTGCGGCCTCGGCTCGGTGGAGACCCTGCACCGCGCGCTGCGCAAGCAGCTCGCCACCACCCCCGCCGCGTACCGGCGGCGCTTCCGCACCAACCCCTGACCCTCTCCTCCGCACGGCACGGGCCGCACCCGCGGCTCCGCCGTGCCCGCGAACACCCACGACCGAAGGAGCACCACCATGACCGCCTCCGCCACCCTGCGCGAGGTCAGCGGCCTCGACAACCGCCCGCCGCGCCTCGCCGACGCCACGCTGGTCCTGATCGACTACCAGAACACCTACCGCGAGGGCGTGATGGCCCTCGACGGCGCCGAGGCCGCCCTCGCCGCCGGGGCCCGGCTGCTCGCCGCCGCCCGCACCGCCGGCATCCCCGTCGTGCACGTGGTCAACGACGGCGGCGAGGGCACCCCGTACGACATCCGCGCCGAGATCGGGGCGATCAGCGCCGAGGTCGCACCGCAGGACGGCGAGCCCGTGGTCGTCAAGCAGACCCCCGACGCCTTCCACGCCACCGTGCTGGAGGAGACCCTGAAGAACCTCGGCGCCGGCCCCGAACTGGTGCTGGCCGGGTTCATGACCCACATGTGCGTCCAGTTCACCGCCCAGGGCGCGTTCGTCCGCGGCTACCGGCCCACCGTGGTCGCCGACGCCACCGCCACCCGCCCGCTCACCGCCCCCGACGGCAGCACGGTCTCCGCCGCGGCACTCCAGGCCGCGGCACTGACCACCGTCGCCGATCTGTTCGGTGTGGTCGTCCCGAGCATCGACGCCCTCACCGGCTGACCTGCGCCCCCTCCGCCGCCCGAGCGGGCCTCCGGCGGCGAAGGCGCGGAAACCGTTGGCCGCGGCCCGCCGCACGCTGGCATGCTGGCCCCGTGGAGAGACCGGAGATCTGGATCAGCTTCGCTCCCGAGCTGCACCTCTTCGTCGCCTCGGCGCGGCGGACGGGGCGGTCCGCGGTGCGCACCGACGGCGCCTCGACGCTCGGCCACGTCGTGGAGTCCCTCGGAGTCCCGCTCACCGAGGTCGGCACGCTGCTCGTCGACGGCCGGCCGGCCGACACCTCGCACATCCCCCGCGGCAGCGAGGAGATCGAGGTGCGGAGCGTGGCCAGGCCCCAGCCCGTCGCCGGCCCGACCCGCTTCCTGCTCGACGTCCACCTCGGGACGCTCACCCGCAGGCTGCGGCTGCTCGGCATCGACGCGGCGTACGAGAACCCGGACATCGGCGACGCCGCGCTGGCCGCCCGCTCGGCGGCCGAGCAGCGCGTGCTGCTCTCCCGCGACCGCGGTCTGCTGCGCCGACGCGAGCTCTGGGCGGGCGCCTACGTCTACAGCCACCGCCCCGCCGACCAGCTCAGGGACGTCCTCTCCCGGTTCGCGCCCCCGCTCGCCCCGTGGACCAGGTGCACGGCCTGCAACGGAACGCTCCGCCCGGCAGCCAAGGAGACGGTGCACCGGCAGCTGCTGGACGGCACCCAGCACGCGTACGACGCCTTCGCCCAGTGCACCGCCTGCGCCCAGGTCTACTGGCGCGGCGCCCACCACGCCCGGCTCAACGAGATCGTCGACGAGGCCCTGCGCGACTTCGGCACGCCCGGCGCCGTCCCCGCCTGACAGTCGCCGGCCGCCGGCCGTCAGCCCGGATCCGGCCCCGTCCCCACCGTCACCGTCACCGTCACCGTCACCGGCCGGCCAGCGCCTCGGCGGTGGCGCGGGCGAAGCCCTCGGGGTTGTCGAACATGATGTTGTGGCCGCAGTCCGGCACCGCCCGGATCACCACCCCCGCGGCCGCCAGCTCCGCCGCGCCCGCCGGCGCGCCGTCCGCCTCCGGGTGCAGGAACGTCCGCGGGACGGACAGCCCCGACAGCTGCTCCCGCAGCCCGGGCACCGTCCCGCGGCCGCGGTGCACGGTGGTGCGGTACAGCGCCACCCGGCCCGCCAGCCGCATCGTCGCCCACCAGGTCGGCCCGACCCGCGCCTCGGTCCGCGCCCAGCCGTGCGCCAGGAACTCCTCCTCGGTGCAGCTCGCGATCCCGGAACCGCCCGGCGTGAGCACCGGCGGCGCCGGGTCCAGCACCGAGTCGACCAGCACCAGCCGCGACACCAGGTGCGGGTGACGCGCCGCCAGCAGGATCGCCACCGCGCCGCCCAGGCTGTGCGCGACCACCTCCGCGCCCTCCACGCCGGCCGACTCCAGTGCGAGGGCCACCGCGTCGGCGTGCTCCTCCAGCGTGTAGCCGAAGTCCGTCGGGCGGTCGCTGATGCCGAAGCCCAGCAGGTCCAGCAGCAGCGAACGGTGCCCGGTCAGCAGCGGATGGGCGGCCGCGGCCGCCCAGTACACCGGCGAACTCGCGCCGAGCCCGTGCAGGTACAGGCGGGTGGACGGCCCGCTGCCGGGGATCTCGATCCAGCGGATCAGATCGCCGTTCGGGGTCACGGGGGCATGGCGCATGGCCGACTCTCCTTCGGTCGCGGTCTCGTCCTCGGCGCCGCAACCATACCTCGAAGCCGAGGTATACCGATGCCGATATATGGCTCGGCGCGGATCTGACAGCATGGCCGCATGCTCAAGCTCGCGATCCTCGGGTTCCTCCACGACCAGCCGCTGCACGGCTACGAGCTGCGCCGCCACCTCGCCGCCCTCACCGGACACGTCCGGCCCATCAGCGACGGCACCCTCTACCCCGCGATCAAGCGCCTCGAGTCCGACGGCCTGCTCGTCCGCGAGACCGAACCCGGCAGCGCCGCCGCCCCCCGCCACACCCTCCACCTCACCCCGGCCGGACGCGACGCGCTCCTCCATCACCTGCGCGAGCCCGAGCAGCTGGACATCAGCGACGAGAACCGCTGGTTCACCGTCCTCGCCTTCCTGCGCCACCTCGACCACCCCGCCGAACAGGCCGCCGTCCTCCGCCGCCGGCTCGCCTTCCTCCACGAACCCGCCAGCTTCTTCTACGAGGACGGCCACCCCCTGCGCGCCGAGGACATCGCCGACCCCTTCCGCAGCGGCATCCTCCGCATCGCCCGCGCCACCACCCAGGCCGAACTCACCTGGCTCGCCGACACCCTGGCCACCCTCGACGAGCAGTAGGCCACCACCCGCCGGTCAGCCGCCGGCAGTGTCGACCAGCAGGTCCGCCAGCTCCTCCGGCCGCGAGAACATCGGCCAGTGGCCGGTCTCCATCACCACCAGCCGCCAGTGCCCGGCGTCCACCAACCCGGCCACCTCGTCGTCGAGTTCGACCCCGTCGATCCCGGCCGGCTCGCACGCGAGGTACGTCGCCGGGAGCTCGGCCAGCGGCCGGGTCAGCACGGCGGGCTCGGTCAGCGTGGCCCCCGCCACCAGTACGAAATTCACCATGCCCGCACCGTAATCCGAAGGCCCGGCCCCTGCCGATCAGTTTCCCCGGCGGCGCTCGGCGAGCGTCTCGGCGTACCGCTCCTGCCGCGCGAGCCTTCCCGCCTCGAGGATCTGCTCGACCGAGGCGGTGGCCGCGAGCAGGTGGCACTCGTGGACACCGCTCATGTCGCCGAGACTCATCAGGTCCAGGAACCAGCGCAGCGCCTGGACGGGGTCGGGGGTCGTACCGACACCGTCGCGGAACCACCGCGCCGCCGTGAGCGCGGCGTCGACGTGCCCGCCGGCCGCCGCCGTCACGTACCGCCCGAGGGCCTCCTCGCGCCGCCCCTCCCCGGCGAGCCGGTCGGCGATCTCGGCATCGGCCTCCACCCGCCCGAGGTCCGCGGCGAGCTGCATCAGTTCCCAGGCTCTGCCCTGGTCGACCGGGACGCCGAGGCCCCGGGAGCAGCAGACCGAGAGGTTGAAAGCGGCGACGCCGTCGCCCAGTTCGGCCGCCGCACCGAAGAACTCGGCGGCCCGCGCCAGGTCCCGCTCCACACCGGCCCCTGCCATGTACAGCAGTCCCAGTCCGCGCAGCCCTTCCGCGAAGCGCGCCTCCGCGGCAAGCCCGAACCAGTGCGCGGCGGCGGCGAAGTCCTCGTCGATCTCCAGCGCCGCCGCACCGAGGAGGCACTGCGCCTTGCTGTCACCGGAATTCGCGGCGCTCAGGAGCTCCGGCATCAGCTGCTGCAGTCTGTGCCGTCCCTTCTCCTCCCCGTCGACGGCGGCGGGCACGGCCCACGCCGCAGCCGCCACGCCCGACAGCTCGGAGAGCAGCCGCAGCACGGCCGCCGGCTCACCTCGTTCGCCACGGGCGATGAGCTCGGCGAGGTCCGCGTCGGTACCGGGAGAAGCCTCGGTGCTCACTTCCCGCCTCCCGCCACGGCCGCGTAGCGGGCGAGGAAGAGGTCGACGCCGGACTCGATGGTGGTGGTGAGGGCGGTGGCGTCGGGTTCGGTGGCGGGGGCGAAGGTCTGGACGAGCTGGGGGATGCCGACGGTGGCGGCGACGAGTTGCTGGACGGCGAGTTCGGGGTCGGGGACGTGCAGCGCGCCGGTGGCGGTGAGTTCGGTGAGGGCCTCGATCAGCGGGCCGTTGTTCATGTCGTAGGTGACGCGGTACCAGAGCTGGCCGAGCTGCGGGAAGCGGTCGATCTCGCCGATGACGAGGCGGCGCAGCGACATGATCTCGGGCCGGAGCAGGATGCGGGCCAACTCGCTTGCGTGCCGGACGAGTCCGGTGCGGACGTCGGGTGCGGCGGCGATGGTGGCGCCGGCGGGTGCGAGGTCGGCGTACGTCCTGGGGAGGAGGCCCCCGACGACGGCGAGGAAGAGGCGTTCCTTGCTGCCGAAGTGCTTGTAGATGGTGGCCTTGGAGACGCCTGACTTGGCGGTGATGGCGTCCATGGAGGCCGCCGAGTAGCCCTCCGCCAGGAATTCGGCGAGGGCGGCGTCGATGATCGCCCGGCGCTTGCGGGAGGCGGCGTCGGCCGGGTCGGGGATGATCGGGATGCCGTACTCGTCGGTCGGGTCCTGGCCGGTGCCGGCTGCCATGGGGTGGTCCTCCGGGGTCGCTGCGTCTGGGCGCCAGAGTATAAACTGAACCGTTCGGTCGGCAACGGCGGCGGGCGCCGGACCTGCGGTGACACCCGCCGTGCGGGCCGGGACGCTCACCCGTCCATCCGTCCCATCCGGCCGAGGGCGAAGTCCTTCTCCGCCTGGCGGAGTTCGGCGGCGGTGTTCATCACGAACGGGCCGCTGCGCGCGACGGGTTCGCCGATCGGTTCGCCGGCGAGGACCAGGACCTCGGCCGGTCCGCCGTCGGCGTGGACGGTGAAGTGCTCCCCGTCGCGGTCGAGGGCGGCGAGGTGTCCGTCGGGCAGCGGGACGTCGCCGACGCGGGCGGCGCCGGTCATCGCGTACACGGCGGCGTTGTGTCCGGCGGGTGCGGTGAAGGCGGCGCGGCCGCCGGCGGCGAGCCGGGCGTGCACGACGAGCACGGGGGTGACGGACGCGAACGGGCCGGTCGCACCGTGGGTGGTGCCCGCGATGACGGTGAGGTGGGCGCCGTCGGGGGTGGTGACGACGGGCAGGTCGGCGGCGTCGGCGTTCTGGCTCACGGGTTCGGTCCACTTGTGCCGGGCGGGCAGGTTGACCCAGATCTGCAGCAGGTGCTGCCGGCCGCCCGCGGCGAGGAACTCCTCGGTGGGCAGGGCCTCGTGGACGATCCCGGAGCCCGCGGTGAGCCACTGGACGCCGCCGGCCCGGACGACGGCGCGGTGGCCGCGCGAGTCGGCGTTGGCGATGTCGCCGGCGATCACGTACTGGATGGTCGCGAACCCGCGGTGGGGGTGCGGGGGCGCGCCCTTGGCCTCGCCGGGGGCGAGGTCGACCGGACCGACCTGGTCGACCATCAGGAACGGGTCGAGGAAGGGGAGTTCGCCGGTCGGGAAGGGCCGGCGGACCGGGAAGCCGGCGCCCTCGTAGGTGTGGAACGGGCTGACGACGCGCTCGACCTGTCGAGCCGCTGGGACGGTGGAAGTCATGGGACGAATGAACTACACCAACTAGTTCACCGTCAAGACTGAACCGTTCCGTTGACAAACTGAACTGATCCGTTTAGTTTTTTCCTCATGCCCACCCTCACCGCCACCCACATCGGCACCGCCACCGTCCTGCTCCGGATCGGCGACCTCACGGTCCTCACCGACCCTGCGTTCGACCCGGGGCCCGCCGACTACCCGGCGGCCCGGCCGCTGCGCCGCCTCACCGGACCGGCGCTCACCGCCGACGACCTGCCGCCGATCCACCTGGTGCTGCTCTCGCACGACCAGCACCACGACAACCTGGACGCCTCCGGCCGCCGGGTGCTCACCCGGGCTGCGACCGTCCTCACCACGCCCGAGGCCGCCGGACGCCTCGGCGGCACCGCCGTCGGCCTCGCCCCCTGGCAGAGCCGGCGGATCACCGTCGGCACGACCACCGTCACCGTCACCGCCACCCCCGCCCGGCACGGACCCGCCGGCACCGAGCAGGTCACCGGTCCGGTCACCGGCTTCGTCGTCGAGTACGACGGCGGCACGCTCTACCTCTCCGGCGACACCGTCCGGCACGAGGCGCTGGCCGAGATCGGCGAGCGGTACGCGATCGACACCGCGTTCCTGCACCTGGGCGACGCGCACTTCCCGTCCACCGGCGACCGGCGCTTCTCGCTCAGCGCCGCCGAGGGCGCCGAACTGGCCCGAACGCTCCGTGCCCGCACGGTCGTCCCGGTCCACTACGAGTCCTGGGAGCACCTGGCCGAGGACCCGGCCCGGATCGCCGAGGCGTTCGCCGCACCCGACCTGGCCGGTCGGCTGCGCCGCCTGACCCCGGGCGTCCCCACCCGGCTCTGACCGGCCGCCGAGTCACCGACCCGGCCACACCCACCAACCAACCCGGAACACCGACAGCACCACCCGCCCCGGAACACCACGGCACCACCTCACCCGAGGAGTCACGGCATGTCCGCCACCAGCGCGTCCACCGAGGTCCGGCACCACACCGTCGAGGTCGACGGCCGGTCGATCTTCTACCGGGAGGCCGGCGACCCGGCCGCCCCGACCCTGGTCCTGCTGCACGGCTTCCCCAGCAGCTCGTCGATGTTCCGCAACCTGCTGCGCGACCTCGCCGACTCGTACCACCTGATCGCCCCCGACCACCTGGGCTTCGGGCAGTCCGACACCCCGCCGGTCGAGGAGTTCCCGTACAGCTTCGACACCCTCACCGAGTACACCCTGGCGCTGCTCGACACCCTCGGCGTCGACCACTTCGCCCTCTACCTCCAGGACTACGGCGCGCCGATCGGCCTGCGGATCGCGGCGAAGCACCCCGAGCGGGTCACCGCGCTGATCAGCCAGAGCGGCAACGCGTACCTGGAGGGCTTCACCCCGTTCTGGGACGTGCTGTTCGCCCACGCGAAGGACCGGGCGGCGAACGAGGGGGCCGTCCGGGAGCTGCTGACCGCCGACGCCACCCGCTGGCAGTACGCCCACGGGGTGCCCGCCGACCGGCTCGACCGCCTCTCCCCCGACACCTGGACCCTCGACCAGGCGGGGCTGGACCGGCCCGGCAACCGGGAGATCCAGCTCCAGCTGTTCTGGGACTACCAGTTCAACCTGGTCGGCTACCCGGCCTTCCAGGAGTACTTCCGCACCCACCGGCCGCCGACGCTGGTCGCCTGGGGCCGCAACGACGAGATCTTCGGGCCGGACGGCGCGGCCGCCTTCGCCCGCGACCTCCCCGACGCCGAGATCCACCTCCTCGACGCCGGCCACTTCGCCCTGGAGACCCACGGACCGGAGATCGCCGCCCTGATCCGCGACTTCCTGGCCCGCCGGCTCTGATCGTCGGCGTGCGCGCAGGCGCTACGCCTCGTCGCCGAGGGAGACCAGGAGGCGGCGCAGCAGGGTGGCGAGTTGCTGCTGTTCGTCGTCGGTGAGGCCGGCGAGCTGGGTGCGTTCGTTGGCGAGGTGGTGGTCGGCGGCCTCGTTGACGAGGCGCAGGCCCTGCTCGGTGAGGGAGATGAGCATCCGGCGCCGGTGGTCGGGGTCGAGGGCGCGGTCGACGAGGCCCTTCTCGACGAGCCGGTCGATCCGGTTGGTGAGGGCGGCGGAGCTGACCATGGCGGCGCTGCTGAGGGCGCCGGCGCTGAGGACGTGGGGCGGTCCGGATCGCAGGAGGGTGGCGAGGACGTCGAACTCCCAGGGTTCGACGCCCTGGGCGCCGAGGGTGTCCTTCACGCTCCGTTCGAGGAGGCGGGACGCCCGGGAGAGCCGGCCGACGACGGCCATCGGGGAGACGTCGAGGTCGGGTCTGACGGTGTTCCACTGCTGGATGATCGCGTCGACTCCGTCGCGCTGCAGGTCAAGGTCGCTCATGACCTGCAGTCTAACATTTCCACGTCGAAATATTTGACTCTTGCGACAGGGCCTGCCTATAGTTTCGACATCGAAATATTCGATCAGCGATTCACGTGGGGGCTACTGTGAAGATCCTGCTCATCGGCGCGACCGGCTACATCGGATCCGCCATTGCCGAGAACCTCACCCGGACCGGCCACGAGGTCGTCGCGCTCGTCCGCGACGCGGCCGGCAAGGGCGAACTTCCGTACGAGAAGCGGGTTGCCGACCTGACCGACCCGGCCGCGCTCGGTGCGGCGGTCACCGCCGACATCGACGCGGTGATCCACGCGGGCGTGCCCAGCGGCGACCAGGCGGTGGACGCGGCGGCGATCGACGCGCTGACCGCCCCGCTGCGCGGTACCGACCGGGCCTTCGTGTACACCAGCGGCGTCTGGGTGCTCGGCGCCACCGGCGTGGAGCCGGTCGGCGAGGACGCGCCGGTCAACCCGCTGCCGATCGTCGGCTACCGGCCGGAGATCGAGCAGCAGGTGCTGGTCACGGCCACCGACGGGGTGCGCGCGGTGGTGATCCGGCCGGGCATCGTGTTCGGGCGCGGCGGCGGCATCCCCGCGCTGCTGGGTAACCTGGCCCGCGAGCACGGCGAGCCGAAGTACACCGGCGCCGAGGGCGTGCGCTGGCCGATGGTCCAGGTGGACGACCTGGCGGAGCTGTTCACGCTGGCGGCGGAGCGGGCCGAGGCCGGTTCGCTCTGGCACGGCGTGACCCAGGCGGCCGTCCCGGTCCGCGAGCTGGCGGGCGCCGCCGGCCGCGCGGCGGGCGTGGTCACCGCGCCGGCCCTGTGGCCGCTGGAGGAGGCGGCGGCCGCGGTGGGCGCGCTGTTCGCCGACGCCCTCGCCCTCGACCAGGCGGTGAGCGGGCAGGCCGCCCGCGACCGCCTCGGCTGGAAGCCGCGCCACGAGGACGCGGTCTCCGAGCTGGCCAACGGTTCCTGACGCCCCCTCAGGACCGTTGCCCTACCGGCCCGGTGCGCTCATGGGACCAGCACTCCCAGGGCGTGCCGGGCCACCCCCACGTCCACCGGCAGCGGGGCGACGAACTCACCGTCCGCGTACGCCGTGATGCCGGGGGACTCGATCCGCACGGTGGACGCCCGCCGGACGTCCACCTCCTGGTGGCGGACGTGGGTGCCCTTGAACACCGTCGGGAAGAAGCGGATCAGCTTGGACCGCTTCATCGCGCCGATCAGCGTCAGGTCGAACGTCCCGTCGCCGGGGTCGGCGCCCGGGCAGATCGACATCCCGCCGCCGTAGCTGCGGGTGTTGCCGACCGCCGCCAGGGTCAGGTCGCGGACCAGGACCGTCTCGCCGTCCAGCACCAGCTTGAACGGCAGCGGCCGCAGGTTCGCCAACTCGACCAGGATGGCCAGGTTGTAGCGCATCCGGCCGCGCGGCCAGGTCAGCCGGTTGACCCGGTCGCTGACCAGCGAGTCGAAGCCGACCGCCAGCACGGTGGCGAAGTACCGCACCGCGCCGTCGGCGTCCTCGATCCGGCCCAGGTCCACGGTGCGGACCCGGCCCTCGGCGACCACGTCGGCGGCCGCCTCCGGGTCGCCGATCGGCAGCCCGTACTCCCGGGCCAGGTCGTTGCCGGTACCGGCCGGGATCAGGCCGAACGGGATCCCGCTGCCGGCCAGCGCCTGCACGGCCAGGTGCACCATGCCGTCACCGCCGACCGCGACCAGCGCGTCCACCCCGCCCTGCTCGACACCCCGGGCCACCGTCTCCCTGGCCAGCCGCAGGGCGTCCTGCGGGTCGGCCCCGGAGATGTTGAGCACCTGGACGCCGCCCGCCCGCAGCCGGGCCGCGGCCCGCGCCGCCGCCCGCTCGGCGTGCCCGCCCCCGGCCGCCGGATTGGACAGCAGGACCACCCGCCCGATCGTCCGCTGGTTCATGTCCGTCGCCAACTTCCGCTCTCCCCTGCGTGGTTGCCGGGCCCGCCCGCGGGTCTCACGGGATGAGCTTGCCGGGGTTGAGGATCCCGGCCGGGTCCACGGTCTCCTTGACGGCGCGCAGGATGCGCACGCCGAGCTCGCCGATCTCCTGCTCCAGCCACGGCCGGTGGTCGGCACCGACCGCGTGGTGGTGGGTGATGGTGCCGCCGTTCGCCATGATCGCGTCGCAGGCGGCCCGCTTGGCCAGCCCCCACTGGGCGAGCGCGTCGCCGCGCTGGGCGGCCACCACGGTGAAGTACAGCGAGGCGCCGGTCGGGTAGACGTGCGAGATGTGGCACATCACCAGCGACTCGGTGCCGGTCTCGCGCAGCGCGGACTGCAGCGCCTCGGTGACGGCGGCCTTCAGCTTGGCCAGGTTGGCCCAACTGGTGGCGGTCTCCAGGGTTTCGCAGAGGGCGCCCGCGTCCAGCAGCGCGTCGCGCAGGTAGGGGGCGTTGAACCGGCCGTGCTCCCAGGCGGTGGCCGCATCCGGACCCAGCGGCGTGCCGCCCGCCTCGGCGAGCAGCAGGGCGGTCGCCTCGTCCCGGAGGACGGTGTGCTCCACCTTGCCCTGGAACAGGGTGACGGCCAGGCAGCCGCCGGTCACGGTGGCGCCGCCGATCTTGTCGGTCATGGCCAGGTTGATCGCGGTCTCGGCCTCGTCGGAGAGCCGGATCACGGTCGGGCCGGTGCCCTGCTGCTCGACGGCGCGCAGCGCGGCGGCGCCGGTCGCGAAGTCGGGGAAGCTCCAGGCCGCGTACACCGTGGCCTCGGGCTTGCGGTGGACCCGCAGGCGGACGGCGGTGATGATGCCGAGCACGCCCTCGGAGCCGAGGAAGAGCTCGCGCAGGTCGGGGCCGGCGGCGGAGGCGGGGGCGCGGCCGAGGTCCAGGGTGCCGGCGGGGGTGACCACCCGAAGGCCGGAGACCATGTCGTCGAAGCGGCCGTAGCCGGCCGAGTCCTGGCCGGAGGAGCGGGTGGCGGCGAAGCCGCCGATGGTCGCGTACCGGAAGCTCTGCGGGAAGTGGCCGAGCTCCCAGCCGCGTTCACCGAGCAGTTCCTCGGCGCGCGGGCCGGTCAGGCCGGCGCCGAGGACCGCCTCGCCGGAGACCTCGTCCAGCTCGTGCAGCCGGTCGAAGCGGCGCAGGTCGAGCGAGACCACGGCGGTGAACGGGCCGCGCTCGGGGTCCACGCCGCCGACCACGCTGGTGCCGCCGCCGAACGGGACGACCGCGATCCGGCGCTCGGCGCACAGCGCGAGGACGGCGGCGATCTCCTCCTCGGTGCCGGGCAGCAGCACGGCGTCCGGCGCGTCCTGCGGCTCGCGGCTGCGGCGGCGCAGCAGGTCGGGGGTGGACTTGCCGCCGGAGCGGGGAAGGCGGTCGGCGTCCGCGGTCGACAGCCACTCGGCGCCGACCGCGGCGGCCAGCGCCTCGGCGTCCTCCTTCGCCAGCCGCGAGGGGGTCAGGACCACCTGCTCGGCCGTCAGCGCCTCGCCGTCGCCGCCGGTGACGCCGAGGGCGGCGGCCAGCAGCCCCTTGATGTCGTCGGACAGCGGCTTGGCGAGGTCCGGGTCGCCCCAGGCGTCCCACTTCATCGGGGGGAGCGGAAGGGCGGCGCGGCCGGTTTGCGTGGTCTCAGGTGCCATGCGTTACAGTATTACGCATCATGTCAAGTCGTAACGATGAGCCGCGCAGCACCGACGACGCGATCCTGGACGCCGCCGCCGAACTGATCCTCCAGCTCGGCGTCCAGCGCACCCAGCTGTCCGAGATCGCCCGGCGGGCCGGCGTCAGCCGCCCCACGGTCTACCGCCGCTGGCCCGACGTCCGCGCCGTCATCGGCGCCCTCCTCACCCGCGAGATCGCCGCCTCCTACCAGGACGTGGTGCCCGCCGGCGACGACCGCGAGTCCTTCACTGCCACCGTCGTCGAGGTCGCCGTCCGACTCCGCGACCACCCCCTGCTCGGCGCCCTGCTCCACTCCGACTCCGACACCCTCTTCGAGTACGTCGTCGACCGGCTCGGCACCAGCCAGCACCGACTCCTCGACACCCTGCGCACCGGCATCGAGGCCGGCCAGCGGCACGGCTCCATCCGCCCGGGCGAGCCCACCGAACTCGCCGCCATGGTCCTGCTCATCGCCCAGTCCACCGTCCAGTCCCACCGCATGGTCGCCACCCTGCTCCCCGAGCACGCCTGGCGCCGCGAACTGGCCACCGCACTGAACGGATACCTCGCGCCGTGACCCCCACCGCCAGCACCGCGCTCAACGCCCGCCGCCGGGCCGCCGACCTCGCCGACCTCGGCGACGGCGCGACCGTCGACGTCCTGGTCGTCGGCGGCGGGGTGACCGGCGCCGGCGCCGCGCTCGACGCCGCCTCCCGCGGCCTGCGCACCGTCCTCGTCGAAGCCCACGACCTCGCCTTCGGCACCAGCCGCTGGAGCTCCAAACTGGTCCACGGCGGCCTGCGCTACCTCGCCTCCGGCCGCATCGGCGTCGCCCACGAGAGCGCCGTCGAACGCGGCATCCTGATGACCCGCACCGCGCCCCACCTGATCCGCGCGCTGCCCCAACTCGTCCCGCTGCTCCCCTCGGTGGGCCGCGGCCAGGCCGCCCTCGTCCACCTCGGCTTCCTCGCCGGCGACGCCCTGCGGATCAGCGCCCGCACCCCCGCCCGGATCCTCCCCCGCGTCCGCCGGATCGACGCCGCCGAGACCGCCCGCCTCGTCCCCGCCGTCCGCACCGAGGGCCTCGGCGGCGCACTCGTCGCCCACGACGGCCAACTCGTCGACGACGCACGGCTGGTGGTCGCCCTCGCCCGCACCGCCGCCCAGCACGGCGCCCGCGTCCTCACCCGGGTCCGCGCCACCGACGTCACCGGCACCGCCGCCACCCTCACCGACACCCTCACCGGCGAGAGCGTCACCGTCACCGCCCGCGCCGTCCTCAACGCCACCGGCGTCTGGGCCGGCGACGTCGACCCCGCGATCCGGCTGCGCCCCAGCCGCGGCACCCACCTGGTCTTCGACGCCGCCGCGCTCGGCAACCCCACCGCCGCGCTCACCGTCCCCGTGCCCGGTTCCACCAGCCGCTTCGTCTTCGCCCTCCCCCAGCAACTCGGCCGCGTCGTCCTCGGCCTCACCGACGAGGCCGCCCCCGGGCCGGTCCCCGACGTCCCCGAACCCACCGACGGCGAGATCGAGTTCCTGCTCGCCACCGTCAACACCGCCCTGCGGACCTCCCTCACCCGGGCCGACGTCCGCGGCGCCTTCGCCGGGCTGCGCCCCCTCATCGACACCGGCGACGGCGCCACCGCCGACCTCTCCCGCCGCCACGCCGTCCTCGAATCCCCCACCGGCGTCATCACCGTCGTCGGCGGCAAACTCACCACCTACCGGCGGATGGCCCAGGACGCCGTCGACACCGCGGTCCGCCTGCGCTCCCTCACCGCCGGGCCCTGCCGCACCACCCGGCTCCCCCTCGTCGGCGCGCCCGCCCACCCCGCGAGCCTCCCCGCCGACCCGGCCCTCCCCGCCTCCCTGCTCGCCCGCCATGGCGGCGCCGCCGGCGACGTCCTCGCCACCGCCACCGTCGCCCGCCCGCTCGACCCCGTCGCCGACGGCCTCGACGTCACCCGCGCCGAGATCGAGTACGCCCTCACCCACGAAGGCGCCCTCGACGCCGCCGACATCCTCGAACGCCGCACCCGCCTCGCCCTCGTCCCCACCGACGCCGACCTGGCCCGCCCCACCGTCGAGGAGATCCTCACCCACGCGGACCTGCGCGCTTCCTAGTACTCCAGCAGGACTTCGACGTTTTGCCTGTTCAGAGGGCTGCGCGGCGAGTCTAGTGGGCTGGCGCCCATCAGGGGCGGTCTTCAACAGACCGCCCCTCGATCGTGTGTAGCCGTCGTTGGTAGTGACAGCGTCGGGGGCAGGCTCCCGCCGTGATCAACGAGTCTGCAGCCGAGACCTGGGACAACGAACTCGAAGACCTCTTCCTCCGCGTCGGCCACCGCTTCAGCCGCGTGGAGCCGCGCCGCCGGATGCGCGACTACGTCCGCGGCCTGCTCGGCCCAGTCGGCCGCAAGAACGGCTGGCAGCTGGCCGAATACGCCGGCCACGCCACCCCCGACGTCCTCCAGCACTTGCTCGCCGGCGCCCGCTGGGACGCGGACGACATCCGCGACGAGCTCCAGCACTACGTCGCCCAACACCTCGGCGAAGCCGACGGAGTCCTGATCATCGACGACACCGGCTTCGTCAAGAAGGGCACCACCTCCGCCGGCGTGCAACGCCAATACTCCGGCACCGCCGGCCGCACCGAGAACTGCCAGATCGGCGTCTTCGCCGCCTACGCCTCCACCCGCGGCCGAGCCCTGGTCGACCGCGAGCTCTACCTGCCCAAGTCCTGGACCGAGGACCGGGAGCGCTGCCGCGCGGCGAAAATCCCCGACGAACGGGACTTCCGCACCAAGGGCAGCCTCGCCAAGGCCCTGGTCCTGCGCGCACTCGCCTCCGACTTGCCCATCGCCTGGGTCACCGCGGACTCGGCATACGGCCAGGAAGGACGTTTCCGCCGACTCCTGGAACAGTCCGGCGTCGGCTACGTACTGGCAGTGCCCAAGTCCCAGTTCAGCGTGGGCTGTCCACGCATCGACTGGCTGTTCGACCAGGCCCCGGAGCAGGCATGGGAGCAGATCTCGTGCGGGAACGGCGCCAAGGGGCCACGCGTCTACGACTGGGCGGCCATCCGGCTGCCGGCGGTGGCGGAGTTCGACTATCAGGACGAGAGCCCGGTTCGCCGGCGGTGGGCGCTGGCCCGTCGCAGTCTGAGCAAACCGGACGAGATCGCTTACTACCTCGCATATGCACAACTCGACACGACCGTGGATGAGTTGGTGCGGATCGCCGGAACGCGCTGGGCGATCGAGGAGTGCTTCCAGGCGGCGAAGAACGAGTGCGGCCTGGACCAGTACGAGGTCCGCCGTTACACCGGGTGGATGCGGCACATCACCCTGGCCATGCTCGCGCACGCCTTCCTGGCCGCGATGGCCGCTGCGGCATCAAAGGGGGCTGCAGAAACGGTTCCCGCGCCCTGGTCGACCTCACCGTGGCAGAGATCCGGCGACTCCTGGCAGGCGGCCGTTCCCACGGTCCGTGTCCGCCACGGTGCTCGTCCCGCGCTCACGCTTTGAACTGGTCCACTTGGCGCCGACAGCGCCAAGCCGTCGCCCGACGCTGTCACTACCAACGACGGCTACACACGATCGAGGGGCGGTCTGTTGAAGACCGCCCCTGATGGGCGCCAGCCCACTACACTCGCCGCGCAGCCCTCTGAACAGGCAAAACGTCGAAGTCCTGCTGGAGCACTAGGCGGTGAGCCGCAGCACCGCCCGGGCAGGGCAACCGACGTCCGCACGGCACGCTTCTTCGGTGAAGTCCGTCCCCGGGCGGGTGCGCTCCCCTATCGTCGGGGGATGGGGATGGTGGGGGCTTACGAGGTGGGGCGCGGGGTGCCGCCGGTGTTCGACGACCGCACCCGGGACGCGTGCATGGTCGTACCGGGCATCATGGGCAGCGCCCTCGAGGACACCGTCACCGGCCGCACGCTGTGGGGCGTCGATCTCGGGATGCTGACCGGGGCGCTGACCGGCGAGGCCCTGTTCACCGCCCTGCAGGCGAACGCCCAGGAGCAGGCCGCCGATGCGGACACCGCCCGGCGGGCGCCGCTCACGCGCGTCCGTGCCACCGGACTGCTCACGAAGCCCTGGTGGCTTCCCGTATTCCAGGGCCTCGACCCCTACGGCAAGGCCGTCGAGGTACTGCGGACGGTCACGCCAGCACCGGAGGCCGTGGAGCCGTTCCCGTACGACTGGCGGCTGGCGGTCTCCTACAACGGTGCGGTGCTGGCCCGTCAGGCCCGTGCACACCTGGAGCGGTGGCGGGAGCAGGCGGCGGCGGTGCCCGGGTGGCGGGCTGCCGGCGAGGCACCGCCTCGGCTGCTGTTCGTGGCGCACTCGATGGGCGGACTGGTGGTTCGGGCCGCGTTGGAACAGGACCCCGAACTCGCCGCCGACACAAGGGCTGTGGTCACCGTCGGCACACCGTTCCTGGGCTCCGCGAAATCCGTCCTGGCACTCAACCTCCTGCACGCCCGGGCGAAGCCGGACCGGCTCGTGCGGCGGGTGCAGGCGATGGCGGCCACCCTGCCCGGCGTCCACGACCTGCTGCCCGGCTACCGCTGCCTGGACCGCGGTCCGGACATCGAGCGCCTCACCGCGGGCGATGTCGCCCGCTTCGGCGGCAGCCGGGACCTGGCCGCCCGCTCCCTGAGCGAGCACGCCCGCCACCGCGCGAACGGGTTCGTACTGCCGGGGCACCGAGCGGTCGCCGGCGAAGCCCAGCCGACCGTACAGACCCTGGAGGAACAGCGCACCGACCACTCGGTCGTCGCCGGCCGCCACTACGCATTCCACGTTGGCGCCGACGGTGAACTCGTCCGCGACCCGGCCACCGGCATCCCCGCCCGCCGCGACGCCTCCGGCGACGGCACCGTCCACCTGCCCTCCACCCGCCACGGCACCGACGCCGTCCACTACGTCTTCGGCCAGCACGGCACGTTGATGTGCCACGACGAAGTCCTGCGGCAGATCCGCCGCATCGCGCTCGAGCGCCCCCAGGGCCCTCACCTCGGCGACGGCACCGGTGACGGGCCCGGCCTGGAAACCCCGCACCTCGGCGGAACACTCGGACAGCCACTCACCCTCACCGTCACCGGCCTCGACACCCCGGCCGGAGTGAGCCTGAGCGTGCGTTCCGCGACCACCGGCCGCCCCGGCCACCCCCTGACCCTGCGCCCCGACCCGGACCGCACGAACGGCGCCCTATCAGCCCGCTTCACCGCAGACGCCCCCGACCTGTACCGGGTCACCCTGAACACCGGCCGACACGTGCCCCTCACCCAACTCGTCCTCGTCACCCCGCCCGACGCCTGAGGCCGGCCACCCATGACCACTCCCCACCCCGTCCCCCTTCCCGCAAGCTCCGACGCCGCACCCTTCCCCGCAGGGAGCGGAATCGAGCTGTTCCCGGTCAACTTCACCGCCTACCAACACCTCGACGACCTGGACACCGAGACTCACGTACGGGCGATCGCCGACCTGCTCGCCCCCTACGGCGTGCGCACCACCGAGTGGGCCGCGTCGGCCGAGAATCGGGACCGGCAGGGGGCCGAGAGCCGGTTGGCCGACTGGGTGGGAGGGTCAGCCTCGCCGGGCAGCAACACGGTGCTGTACTGGGTCGGCCACGGCAGCGCTCGCCACCTCGCCCACCACCGGACCCCGACGCCGATTACCCACGGCGTCACCCCGCAGGACATCGCCCAGGCCATCGGCGACCGCCAGCTCCACCCCGGAAACGATGGCAACTGGGCGATCATCGTCCTCGATGCCTGCTTCTCCAAGAGCTTCGCCCGAGAGGTCCACAAGGAACTCTTCACCCGTGACGACGAGCCCGCCCGGTACCTGCTGCTGTCCAGCGCCGCGAAGGGCTACACCGGACTCGGCGCCTTCACCGAGGCCCTGAGCCGGGCCCTGCACACCACGTTCCCCACCCGGCGTGCCATCGGCCTGTCCGCCCTCGGACGCGCACTCGCCAGCGACCTCCGCGGATTCGTCGACGACCTCACCATCGACGACCACCGCGACCAACTGGTCCGCCTCACCCCTGCCGCCGCGGCAGCCGTCTCCGCCCCGCTGGACCAGCTCGCCGAGATCCAGGCCATCATCGACCAGTTGCCCGACGACGAGCAGCGGCACTTTTTCCCGAAGGCATCCGGTGCCGAACTCGGGGAGCTCGCCTGGTACTTCCACGGCCGCACGATCCAACGCGACGAGATCCTCCACTGGCTGCACACCGCCACCAGCGGCGTCCTGGTGGTCACCGGCCCCGCCGGCGCCGGCAAGTCAGCCCTCCTCGGTCACGTCCTCCTGCACACCAACACCCGTCTGCGCGAAGTACTCATCCGCAACGGCCACCTCACCGCGCTGCCTCCCGGCGTGCCTCGCCCGGACGACCCGTTCGACCTCACCGCCCACCTGGCCGGCCTCACCCCGGCCCGCGTCCTCCACCTCGTCGCCAAGGCCGCAGGTCTCACCGACCTCGCCGAGGCAGCCGTCGGCGGCCGGACTCCCACCGACCTCACCAGCCGCCTCCTCACCGAACTGCGCGACCGCCAAAAACCGCTGACCCTGCTCTTCGACGCCCTCGACGAAGCCGAACAGCCCCTCGTCATCGCATACCAGCTCCTGCGCCCCCTCGCCGCGCTGCCCACCGTCCGCCTGATCGTCGGCACCCGCCGCTCCACTCGCGAAGGCCCCGATCAGCCCACCCCCGACGACACTGACCTCCTCGACGCCCTCCGCCCCCCCAGAGTCGACCCGCACGGCCCGGCCGCCAACGGACCGCCGGACGTCGTGGTGACCCGGGATCCAGAAGCCATCGCCTTGTACCTGCGTGCCAAACTCCACGCTGCCAAGGACCAAGGCGCCCTCCAGGCCGACGACACGCTCATCACCGAGGCCGTCCGCCGCCTCGTCACCGACCAACGCCAGGACGGCGCGGAGCCGCAGCAATTCCTCTACGCCCGCCTCGCCGCCCATGAACTCCTCAACGACCCGGCGCTCCTGGCCGACCCCGCGCTCCTGACCGGCCGCACCCACCGCGAGCTCTTCACCCGCGCCCTCGGACGCCTCCAGCGCACCAACCCCCACTACACCCCACTGCTCCGGGCCCTCGGCCTCGTCCAGGGCCGCGGCCTGCCCGACCAGGACGGCATCTGGGCCACCGCCGCCGACGCCCTCGCACCCGACTCCGCCCGGACCCGGGACAGCATCCCCGACCTGCTCCGTGACGCCGCCCCCTACCTCGCCCTCGACCACGAACACGGGCAAAGCGTCTACCGCCTCGCACACCGCACCTTCACCGAACACTTCACTGCCGCGCCCGACACGGACCGGGCCCACGCCGCCGTCACCACCGCCCTAGCCCGCCACGCCCTAGAAAGCCAGGGCACCCCCGGCGCCGCATCCCAGCCCCCGGTCGTCAGCCCCTACACCCGCCACTACTTGGTCGCCCACGCCCGCCTCGGCCACACCGCCGCGGCCCTGCACGCCCTCGCCGACCACCCCGACGTCCTCGACGCCCTCGACCTCACCAGCATCACCACCAACGCCCTCCACCACGGCCTCGACCCGAACGCGCTGCCACCCGCCATCGCCGGGACCGTCCTCCTCCAGCACCACGCTCATCACGCCGCATCCGACCAGCGGGCCGGTACCGCCGCTGGATGGCGCCGCTGGTCGCGCAGACTCGGCACCACCTACATCCAGGGCACCCCACCCCCCGCCGAACCCCACCTCCACGACACCGGCACATGGCCGCCCCCCCTCACCACCGGCACCGTCCAGCCACGCCAACTCCACCTCGAACTCACCGGTCACACCCGCGAGGTGCGGGCGGTGGCCGTCTTCGCCGCTCCGGATGGCACGCCCCGCCTCGCGACCACCGGCAACGACAGGACAGTACGGATCTGGAACCCCACCACCGGCACCCAAGAAGGCCAGCCCCTCATCGGCCACACCGACAAAGTGCGGGCGGTGGCAGTGTTCGCCGCGTCCGACGGCACTCCGCGCCTCGCCACCGGCGGCGAAGATGGGACGGTGCGGATCTGGAACCCCGCCACCGGCACCCAAGAAGTCCAGTACAAGACAGGGTGGGTGCTGGCGATGGCAGTGTTCTCCGCGCCCGACGGCACCCCCCGACTCGCCGCCGCCGGGACCGACGTGCCAGCGCGGATCTGGAACCCCACCACCGGCACCCAGGAAGGTCGACACCTCGGGGGCCACGCCGACTGGGTGCACTCAGTGGCGGTGTTCACCGCACCCGACGGCACCCCACGCCTCGCCACCGGCAGCCACGACAAGACGATGCGGATCTGGAATCCCGCGACCGGCGCCCAGGAAGGCAAACCGCTCACCGGCCACGCCGACTGGGTGAACGGAGTCGCGGTGTTCACCGCGCCCGACGGCACCCCACGCCTCGCCACCGGCAGCAAGGACGAGACGGTACGGATCTGGAACCCGGCCACCGGCACCCAAGAGGGCGAACCCCTCACCGGGCACACCAGCTACGTACTGGCGGTGGCGGCGTTCACCGCACCGGACGGCACGCCACGCCTCACTTCGGGCGACATCGACGGAACGATACGGGTCTGGAACCCCGTCACCGGCAGCCAAGAGGGCGAACCCCTCACCGGCCACACCCACTGGGTGAACGCGATGGCGGTGTTCACCGCGCCCGACGGCACCCCACGCCTCGCCACCGGCAGCGACGACAGGACAGTGCGGATCTGGAACCCCATGACCAGCCCCCACAAGCGCGAGCCCCGCACCGCCGGCTGGACGCGGGCCGTGGCGGTGTTCACCGCGCCCGACGGCACCCCACGCCTCGCCACCGGCAGCGACGACAGGACAGTGCGGATCTGGAATCCCGCGACCGGCGCCCAGGAAGGCAAACCGCTCACCGGCCACACAAAGTGGGTAGGGGCGGTAGCAGCGTTCACCGCACCGGACGGCACGCCACGCCTCGCATCGGCCGCCTTCGACGGAACGGTGCGGATCTGGAACCCCACCACCGGCACCCGAGAAGGCGAGCCCCTCACCGGCCACTACATGGGGCTGCGTGCGGTGGCGGTGTTCACCGCGCCTGACGGCAGCCCCCGCCTCGCATCCGCCGGCCAGGACGGGACGGTGCGGATCTGGAACCCCGCCACCCACGCCCAAGAGGGCGAGCCCATCCTCAGCCACATCAGCGGAGTGAACGCCATGGTGGTGTTCACCGCGCCTGACGGCAGCCCCCGCCTCGCATCCGCCGGCGACGACGGGACGGTGCGGATCTGGAACCCCACCACCGGCACCCAAAAAGGCCGACACCTCGTCGGCCACCGCGGGCCAGCGCGTGCGGTGGCGACATTCTCCGCACCCGATGGCACGCCCCGCCTGGCCTCGGCCGGTGAGGACGGGACGGTGCGGATCTGGAACCCCACCACCAGCACCCAAGAGGGCGATCCCCTCAACGGCCACACCGACTGGGTGAACGCGGTCGCGGTGTTCACCGCATCCGACGACACCCCGCGCATCGCCTCCGCCGGCAAGGACAAGACGATTCGGATCTGGAACCCCGCGACACGAACCGGCCACACCCTTCCCCTGGTGGACCCCGTACACGCGCTGACTGTGCATCAAGACCTGCTCATCGCAAGCGCCCTGTCGGGCTACCTCGTTATCGATGTCTCGTCCGTACCCACCGATACAGCGTGACCGTCAGAACCGTGTCCAGGCGACTCGAAGGTGGTGGCCGGCAGGCGGTTCAGGCGATGTGCGGGTGGCGGGGATATCCGTGGGTGTTGTCGGCGCGTCCGGCTCTTCGCTGCGACCATGGAGTGACCCCCTGCGGCCACTGACCGTTGGCATCAGGCCACATCTAGGTCCGCGAGGAGCCGCACGGCCGTCAGATACCCGCCCGGGGAGCGCTCCGCGTGCCACCGGACGGTCGGGTGCGGGTCCGGGCCCAGCGCGTCCAGCACCTCGTCCGCCGGGTACCCGAACACGTCGATGCCGCGCAGCACCACCGGCACGGCGGCCGGCCCGACGGGCACGGCCTCGCACCGGCGCAGCTCCACGGCCGCGAAGCCGTCCCGGTCGCGCCCGGTGCGGCCCAGCCGGTCGGCGGTGTCGCCGTACGCGTGCAGCTCCACGCCCTCGTACCGCGCGCCGAACGCCCACCCCGCCCCGCAGACCCACCCCTCCCGCACGTCCGCCAGCGTCGCCACGGCCCACTGCGCCGCACGCTCGGACGCGCCGAACCGCACCACCCCCGCGCCCCGCGGCAGGCCGAGTCCCGTCCCCGGCAGTAGCTCGAACATCCCCCGATCATCCCGGCCGGGCGGCCGCGAGTCGACGGAGCCGCTCCCCGTCGATCACCCGCCGCAGGAGGACCGTAGGGGACACGCCTCCGGTCGGCCCGAATGTCAGTGCGGGTCGGGATGATGGTGACCATGAAGGACATCGCCGCAGAGCTCTCCCCCGCCGACTACGCCGGCGCCGTCGCGACCGCCGTCCAGGCGGCCGCCGCGTACTACACCGACGGCAGCACGCCGCTCGGCGACGACGAGTACGACGCCCTGGTGCGCGCCATCGCGGCGTACGAGGAGGCCAACCCCGACCAGGTGCTGCCCGACTCCCCGACGGGGAAGGTCGCCGGTGGCGCGGTCGGCGGCGACGTGCCGCACTCGGTGCCGATGCTCTCGCTGGACAACGTGTTCAGCGCCGAGGAGCTCGCCGAGTGGGCGGCCGGCCTGGAGCGCCGGATCGGCCGCCCGGTCGACGGCTGGTGCGTGGAGCCCAAGCTCGACGGCCTCGCGGTCGCCGCCCGCTACAGCGGAGGCCGGCTGCGGCAGATCCTGACCCGCGGCGACGGCCTCGCCGGTGAGGACATCTCGCACTCCGCCGACGCCGTCCTCGGCCTGCCCGCCACCCTCGCCGAGCCGCTCGACGTCGAGCTGCGCGGCGAGGTGCTGCTGACCACCGAGCAGTTCGACCGCGCCAACGAGGTCCGCACCGAGCACGGCCACAGCCCGTTCGCGCACCCGCGCAGCGGGGCCGCCGGCACCCTGCGCGCCAAGGACCGGGCGTACCGCGTCGAGCTCACCTTCTTCGCGTACGACGCCATCGGCCTCGGCGACGACCTCGCCCACAGCGCCCTGCTGGAGCGGCTCGGCGCGCTCGGCGCCAACACCGCGGCCACCACCGCGGCCCACCCGCTGCGCTGCGGGACGCTGGAGCAGGCGCAGCAGCGCATCGACGAGATCGCCGCCCTGCGCGCCGCCCTCCCCTTCGGCATCGACGGCGTCGTGGTGAAGGCCGACTCCGCCGGCGACCAGCAGGACGCCGGTTCGGGTTCGCGCGCGCCGCGCTGGGCGGTCGCCCGCAAGCTGGCCGCCGAGCACAAGGTCACCCGCCTGCTCGACGTCGAGTGGAACGTCGGCCGTACCGGCATCATCGCGCCGCGCGCCGTCCTCGAACCGGTCGTGATCGACGGCGTCACCGTCACCTACGCCACGCTCCACAACCCGGCCGACATCACCCGCCGCGGCCTGATGATCGGCGACCAGGTGTTCGTCTACCGCGCGGGCGACGTCATCCCGCGCGTCGAGGCGCCGCTCGCCGACCAGCGCACCGGCGCCGAGACCCCGATCGCCTTCCCCGAGGCCTGCCCGCGCTGCGGCGACGCGATCGACACCAGCGAGCAGCGCTGGCGCTGCGTCCGCGGCCGCAACTGCCAGGTGCTGGCGGCCGTGGTGTACGCCGCGGGCCGCGACCAGCTCGACATCGAGGGCCTCGGCGGGACCCGTGCCGCCCAACTGGTCGACGCGGGCCTGGTCCACGACATCGCCGACCTGTTCGCGCTCACCCGGGAGCAGCTCCTCGGCCTGGAGCGGATGGGCGACACCAGCACCGACAATCTGCTCGCCGCCATCGAGACGGCCCGGCGCCAGCCGCTCAACCGGGTGTTCTGCGCCCTGGGCGTGCGCGGCACCGGCCGCACCATGTCCCGCCGGATCGCCGCCCACTTCGGGTCGATGGCCGCCATCCGTGCCGCCGACGCCGAGACCCTGGCCCACGTGGACGGCATCGGCACCGAGAAGGCCCGCGTCATCGCCGCCGAACTCGCCGACCTCGCACCGCTGCTGGACAAGCTCGCCGCCCAGGACGTCGGCACCGCCGTGACCGTGGTGGCATCCCCCGCCGTCGACGGGGCCGAGGGTTCCGACGGCGACGCCGGGCAGGCCGCGGCGGGCGCCCTTGCGGGCAAGGTCGTCGTCGTCACCGGCGCCATGACCGGCCCGCTCGCCGCCCTCTCCCGCAACGAGATGAACGAGCTCGTCGAGCGCGCCGGCGGCAAGGCCTCCTCGTCCGTCTCCAAGAAGACCAGCCTCCTGGTCGCCGCGGACACCACCAGCAGCAAGTACAAGAAGGCGACCGAGCTCGACATCCCGATCCTCACCCCCGACGAGTTCGCGGACCTCGTCGCCGCCCACCTCCCGACCGCCTGACCGGGACCGCTCCCCCGGGCTCCCCGGCGCACGAGGCGCCGGGGAGCCCGCTCGTCGCGGGCCGGCGGGCGGGCCTCAACCCCGCTGGATCCCGCTCGTGTCGTGCAGCACACCCCAGCTGCCGTCCTGCACCTGGACCACGAGTGAATCCCCGCGGGCCGCCACCGCCAGGTACCAGGTGCCCGGTTGGAGCTCTGCGACCTCCTGCGACGGTCTGTCCTGATCCACCAGCGAGCGTTTCACCGGCACCGCGAACCAGAACAACTCGAACTCGTCCCGCTCCACCGGCCACTCGGCGGGTGACGGATCCGTGTCCTTCTGGATCGAGCGGGTGTCCTGCAGCAGCACCCCGCAGGTGCCGTCGGGCAGCAGGGCCAGCAGGGCGTCTCCCCGGTCCTCCAGTGCGAGGTACCACTTGCCGGGCACCAACTCGCCCACGCGCTCCGGCGAGCCGTCCTCCTTGGTGAGGTCGTGCGGCTCCGACACCGCGAACCAGAACGGCCGGAAGCGGTCCAAGCCCTCCGGCAGCTCGCCCGGGCCGTCGTCGGTCCCCCTCTGGATCCCGCGGGTGTCGTTCAGCAGGCCCCGGCCGCCGTCCGGCAGTTGGACCACGAGTGACTCCCCGCGGGTCTCCACCGCGAGGTACCAGGTGCCCGTCAGCAACTCACCCACGTACTCCGACGGCCTTTCCACCGAGGCCAGTTGACGTTTCACCGGAACCGCGAACCAGAACGGGCCGGACTCGTTCCGCTCCTCCTCGGTCCTGATCCCGGCGCGGTCGAGCAGGACCAGCCTGGTCCCGTCCTCGATCTCGACCAGCAGGGCGTCCCCACGCGCCTCCGCCGCCAGGTACCGCTTGCCCGGCACCAGCTCGGCGACCGGTTCGAGCGAACCGTCGGTGCCGAACAGCCGGCGCGCGTCCGGAGCGGTGAACCGGTACGGGACGAACGCCGCGTCCGCCGGGGCGATCACCGCCGCCGACAGGCGGGTGGCGCGGTGCATCAGCTCGCGCGCCCGCGCTTCGGTGTCGGACCACAGCTGCTCGGCCTCCCGCACCTTCCGGGCGAGGTTCTCCTCCGCGGCGCGCCGCCACTCCTCCCGTTCGGCCTCCCGCTCCCTCCCGGCGTCCTCGCTCTCCGCCGCCGCCCGGTTGCGGGCGATCGCGATCAGCCCGCCGGTGTTCCGGTTGCGCTGCTGCGGCAGCGGCCTGGACTTGGCGCCGAGTCGGGTGTGCAGGCACCGGTACAGGGTCTCCATGTCCAGCAGCCGGGGGCCGTCGGCGAGGCCCCGCTCCAGGACGTCGATCAGCTCCCCCGTGAACGCGGTGTACCGCTCGCCCGGCGGCGCGAGAGCGGGCCTGGTGGCGGCCGAGGCGGTGAGCACCACCGTCCCCTCCACCTCCGCCAGGTCGGCGAACTGCTGGGCCGCGCCCATCGCCCCCACCATCGCCCGGCCGCTGTAGCAGCAGTCCAGGATCACCACCCGGCGCCGGGCCCGGGACGAGGAGTCGACGGCCCGGCGCAGGAACTCGAACCGCAGCGCCGCGTCCTCCCGGTCGGTGTCCGGCAGCGCGAGGTACAGCTCCTCCGAGTAGTCGTCGGTGACGCCGTGCCCCGCGTAGTAGACGAGCAGGGTGTCGGTGGCCTCCCGGGCCTTCTCCCGTACGGCGTTCAGCACCTCGCGCGCGGCCGTGGGCTGCGAGATCACCGCGCAGGCCTCGTCGGACAGTCCCCAGACGGCCGGGTCGGTGAGCACCCGGCGCAGACCCAGCAGGTTCTCCTCGACGGCCGGCAGCGCGTCCAGGTGGACGAAGTCGTGCACCCCGATCAGCACCGCCGCCGACCGGCCGGGGTCCGCCAGCACCGTCACGGCTGCCCGGCACCTCCGGCCGGCGGCTCCAGTTCGGCCAGGATCCGGCGCACCTCGTCCGCCGATCCGCCTTCGATCAGCACCGAGGTGCCACTGCGCTCGATCCTGACCCTCGTCCCGCCGCGCCGGGTGCCCCGCCAGGTGGCGACGGCGGTCAGCAGGCTGCCGAGGGCGATCCCGTTGGTCAGCACCACGTTGAGGACCTCCAGCACCTCCCCCATCCGGCCCTCGCGCGGATCGGCCGTCCCCGGCCGCACCTCGATGCCCCGCAGGTCCGGGTCCTCCCGGAGCCACCGGGCCACCGACCGGGCCGCCTCCACGTCCGCCCCCTCCGGCGCAGCGTCCACCGGCTCGAACACGAGCGTGATCTCCACGCCCAACCCCCTTCTCGCAACCCCAAGTTGGCCGACCCCACCCTAGGGCTTCGCGTCGTCCCGGGATCGGACAACGGCCGAGCGGCACCGGATCGGGCGATTCGGGCCACCGACGGACGGCTGCACACGCGCCCGGGTCGACGCACTGCGGCACCGTGGCACATCACGGCACCACATGGCACACGCGTGGCACCACCCTGCCGCTCGGCCATCCCCGCAACCCCTCCGACATCGGCCTGCCACAGCACGTTTCTGCAGCTCAGAGCGGTGACGCCAACGAGGCGCCACACATGACGCCACACATGCTTGCGCATGGCGCCATCGTGGTGCCATGATGGCGTCATGGACCTCACCCCGTACGTCGACAACCTCCGCCGCGAACTCGCGGTGGCCGCCGAGGCCGGCGGGGACGACGCCCGTCGGCTGGCCGAGCGGCTCACCGCCCCGCTGGAGTCGGCAACCCGGCTGACCATGCTGAACGTGCTCTCGGCCGCGATGGCGGAGATCACCCGCGAGCTGGCGCCCGGCTCGGTCGACGTGCGGCTGCGCGGGCTGGACCCGGACTTCGTGGTGACGCTGCCGCCCGCCGCCGTCGGCGCCCCCGAGGAGGCGGCCCCGCCCGTCGAGACGGCCAAGGCGTACGCCGACAGCGACGAGGGCGGCACCGCCCGGGTCAACCTGCGGCTGCCCGCCCAGCTGAAGGCGCGCGCCGAGGAGGCCGCGGGCCGCGAGGGCCTGTCGGTCAACGCGTGGCTGGTGCGCGCCGTGTCGGCCGCGGTGGACGGTACGCCGCCGCGGCCCGCGGAGCGGATCAACACCGTCGGCCAGAGCTTCACGGGCTGGGTGCGCTAGCCCACCGGGCCCGCCCCCGCCGCTTTCTCCACGTCACGTCCCGCGCCGGGACGATTCCCAGGACCCCACGGACCCACGAGGACGGTACAGCCATGCCTTCTTTCGACACTCCCGAGCCGATCTCGGTCACCGCCGTGGTGGCGGCTGGCTCGATCCGCCTCACCGCTGGCGACCGGTTCGACACGGTGGTCGACGTACGGCCCCGCGACCCGAAGCAGGACCGGGACGTACGGACCGCCGAACAGACCGAGGTCACCTTCGCCGGCGGGGTGCTGACGGTGCGCACGCCCCGGCAGCGCAACCTGATCGGCCGCACCGGCACGGTCGACGTGACGGTCGAGCTGCCGGCCGCCTCGCGGGTCGAGGTCACCGGCTCCTGGACGCAGGTGATCGGCGAGGGCCGGCTGGGCGAGGTCCGGGTGAAGACCTCGGCCGGTGACGCCCGGCTCGAGACGACCGGGCCGCTGCACCTGACCGCCTCGCACGGCTCGATCACGGTCGACCGGGTCGAGGGCCTGGCGGAGATCACCACCAGCTCCGGCAGCCTGCGGGTCGGCGCCGTCGACGGCCCGGCGGTGCTGAAGAACTCGCACGGCTCTACCTCGATCGGCGCCGTCACCGGCGAGCTGCGGGTGAGCGGCGCGAACGGCGACATCACCGTCGGCCGGGCCGGGGCGTCGGTGGTCGCGACGACCGCGCACGGCGCGCTGCGGGTCGACGAGGTCGCGCGCGGCGAGGTCCAGTTGGAGACCTCGTACGGCTCGATCGAGGTCGGCGTCCGGGCCGGGACCGCGGCCTGGCTGGACGTCAGCTCCGGCCAGGGGCAGGTCCGCAACTCGCTCACCGGGTCCGGCGCGCCGGAGCAGGGCGAGGACACCGTCAAGGTCCGCGCCCGGACGCGCTACGGCAACATCGACGTCCGCCGCGCCCGCGCCTGACCCGTCCCGCCCCGCACCTCCCCACCACCGCCGGCTCACCTCCGCCAGCTCACCTCCGTCAGCTCACCTCCGCCGCCTTCGAACGGGAGGGCCACATGCCTTCATCTGTCATGCCCACGCCACGTCAGCCCGACCAGGGACCGCCCAGCACCACCGCCCCAACCCCCGCCGCCGTCACCGCCGTCGGACTGCGCAAGTCGTACGGTGACAAGGTCGTCCTCGACGGCATCGACCTGCGGATCCCGGCCGGTACCGTGTTCGCCCTGCTCGGCCCGAACGGCGCCGGCAAGACCACCACCGTCCAGATCCTCTCCACCCTGATCGCCGCCGACGGCGGCCAGGCCCAGATCGCCGGCCACGACCTGGCCACCGACCCGGACGGGGTCCGCTCCGCGATCGGCGTCACCGGACAGTTCGCCGCGCTCGACAACCTCCTCAGCGCCGAGGAGAACCTGCTCCTGATGGCCGACCTGCTCCGCCTCGGCAAGCGCGAAGGACGGTCCCGCACCAAGGAGTTGCTCGAACGCTTCGAGATCGCCGACGTCGCGCGGAACCGGGCCGCCACCTTCTCCGGCGGCATGCGACGCCGCCTCGACCTCGCCATGACCCTGGTCGGCGACCCGCAGGTGATCTTCCTCGACGAACCGACCACCGGACTCGACCCCCGCAGCCGCCGCACCATGTGGGACACCGTCCGCACCCTGGTCGCCGGCGGCACCACCGTCTTCCTCACCACCCAGTACCTGGAGGAGGCCGACCAGCTCGCCGACCGGATCGCCGTCCTCGACGGCGGCCGGATCGTCGCCGAGGGCACCGCCGACGAGCTCAAGGCCCGGATCCCCGGCAGCCACGTCCGGCTGCGCTTCACCCACTCCACCGAGTACGAACGCGCCGCCGCGGCCTTCCCCACCGCCACCCGCGACGAGGAGAACCTCGCCCTGCGGATCCCCGGCGACGGCGGACTCGACGCGCTGCGCACCCTCATCGACCGCCTCGACGCCGCCGGCATCCGCGCCGCCGACCTCTCCGTCCACACCCCCGACCTCGACGACGTCTTCCTCGCCCTCACCGGCCACGGCACCACCACCCCGCAGCACGCCGCGCAGCCCACCACCCCGCAGACCGCCGCCCCGCAGACCACCCCCACCGAGGAGCCCCAGCGATGAGCACCCTCGCCCACGCCGTCCACGACTCCCGGACCATGCTGCGGCGCAACATCAAGCACGCCGTCCGCTACCCGGCCGTCGGCTTCGGCAGCGCCATGATGCCGATCCTGATGCTGCTGCTCTTCGCTTTCGCGTTCGGCGACGCGATCGGCGCCGGCATGGGCGGCGGCCGCGGCACGTACGTCACCTACCTCACGCCCGGCATCGTCATCATGGGTGTGGCGGCGGGATCGATGTCCACCTCGATCGCGGTCTGCCAGGACATGACCGAGGGCATCATCAACCGCTTCCGCACCATGAACATCACCCGCTCCTCGTTCATGACCGGCCACGTCCTCGGCAGCGTCATCCAGACCATGATCTGCATGGTCCCGGTGATCGGTGTCGCCCTCGCGGTCGGCTTCCGCTCCGGCGCCACCCCGCTCGAATGGCTCGCCGCCACCGGCCTGCTCGCGGCCGTCGCCTTCGCGGTCACCTGGCTGTCCGTCGCCCTCGGCCTGATCTCCAAGACCGTCGAGTCCGCGAGCAACAAGCCCCTGCTCATCCAGTTCCTGCCCTTCCTCGGCTCGGCGTTCGTCCCGGCCGCGTCCATGGCCCCCGGCCTGCGCTGGTTCGCCGAGAACCAGCCGTTCACACCGATGACCGAGACCCTGCGCGGCCTGCTCTCCGGCACCCCGATCGGCAACAGCGGCTGGATTTCCCTCGCCTGGTGCGCCGGCATCGCCCTGGTCGGCTACCTCTGGTCCCGCTCGCTCTTCAACAGCACCACCCGCCGCTGACCCCTCGTACGCAGGCTGTGGCACGATGCGCGGATGATCACCGACCCCGCCGCCCCGCCACCCGTCGTCCCCGCCGGCACCATGGCCGGTGGGGACCAGCCCGTCCTCCCCCTGCCCGGCCGCGACCTGGTCCTACGGCCCTGGACCCCGCACGACGCCCCCGCCCTGCTCGCCGCCGGGAACGACCCCGCGATCCGCCACTGGAACCTGTTCTCGGTACCGGACCTCGCCGACGCCGAACGCCGGATCGCCCGGATGCACCACCGCTGGCGCGAGGAGAGCGCCGCCCTGTGGGCGATCGCCGACGGCCACCACGCCCTCGGACTGATCGGCTGGACCGACATCGACCTGGCCGCCGGCACCGCCGAGATCGTCTACTGGGCCCTCCCCGCCGCCCGCGGCGGCGGCATCGTCACCGACGCCGTCCGCCGCGCCACCGCCTGGGCCCTCGACGACCTCGGCCTCCACCGCCTCCGGCTCTGCCACTCCGTCGCCAACCCCGCCTCCTGCCGCGTCGCCACCAGGACCGGCTACCCCCTGGAGGGCACCATGCGCAGCGCCCTCCACCACGCCGACGGCTGGCACGACCAGCACCTCCACGCCCACCTCGCCGGCGACCCCCGCCCCTGACGACGCCCGCGGTCCGGGGCGGCCGCACCGCGTGGCCGGGGGGTGGGCGCGGGGGCATCATGGCTGGTGGGGGCAGGTGTGCGGGAAGGCGGCCGATGGAGGACTTCTTCAAGGCGGGCAAGGTGTACCGGCACGTGGCGGGCGGCGCCCCGACCGGGCTCGGTATCTTCGTGGTGGTGTACGTCGGGCGGGCACCGGGTGGGTTCTCCAGCCCGGCGGAACCGGGAGAGGTCGCCTTCGGGTGGCGGCGGGGCCGACGCTCGGACGGCGCGGAGGGGCCGATGGGCGCGTACACCTCGGCGGACTTCTCCGGCTGGGTGGAGCTCGACGACAGCGACCTCCTGGACGCCCTGCGGGCCGAAACCGGCTGACCACCGCCCGCGGGTCGCGTCCGCCGGCCGTGCCTGGCCGCCACCCGTTCGACCGGCAGCCGTGCGCGGGCTCTCACCGGGGGTTCACCCGCGCGGGTAGGGAGCAGTGCGTCGTACCGCGACCTGCCGAGAGGTGATCGAATGGACGAGCTCCTGCACGACCACGACGATGCCCCGCACACCGAACACACTGCTCCCCCGCCGGCCCGCCGGAGCCTGCTGCGGGCGGGTGTCGCCGCGTCGGGCGCGGCGGCCCTGGCCTGGTCGGCCGTTCCGGCGTCCGCCGCCGAACCGTCCACCGCGGACCCGTCGGGGCGACCCGCATCTCCCGCCACCGGGCAGCCGGACCGGACCCTCGTCCTGACCGGCCGCCTGGAGACCGGTGCGCCCGACTTCGTCTACCTGCCGTTCGAAGTCCCGCCGGGCGTACGGGAGATCGCCGTCTCGTACAGCTACGACCGGCCGACCGTGCCGGCCGGGACGCCGGGCAACGCGTGCGACATCGGGATCTTCGACGAACGCGGTACGGCGCTCGGCGGACGCGGGTTCCGGGGCTGGTCGGGCGGGTTCCGGAAGGAGTTCGCGATCAGCCGCTCGGCGGCGACGCCGGGGTACCTGCCCGGGCCGGTGCGGCCGGGCACCTGGCAGGTGGTCCTGGGTCCGTACCAGGTGGCGCCGCAGGGCCTGGAGTACCGGGTCGAGGTGGTGCTGCGGTTCGGCGCGCCGGGGCCGGAGTTCACGCCGTCGTACCCGGCGGAGCGGGCGCGCGGCCGGGGCCGGGCCTGGTACCGGGGCGACTGCCACCTGCACACGGTGCACTCGGACGGACGGAGGCTGCCGGAGGAGGTGGCGGCCGCCGCACGGGCCGCGGGGCTGGACTTCATCGTCTCGACGGACCACAACACCCCCTCCTCGCACGGCGCTTGGGGCCCACTGGCCGGCCCGGACCTGCTCGTCGTGCTCGGCGAGGAGGTCACCACCCGCAACGGCCACTGGCTGGCGCTCGGCCTGGAGCCGGGCACCTTCGTGGACTGGCGCTACCGCTCCCGGGACGCCGCGTTCCCGCGACTGGCCCGCCAAGTGCGGTCGCGCGGCGGCCTCGTGGTGCCGGCGCACCCGTTCTGCCCGTACGTGGCGTGCCTGTGGAAGTTCGGCTACGAGGACGCCGACGCCGTCGAGGTGTGGAACGGCCCCTGGACCTACGACGACGAATCGGCGGTGGACGGCTGGGACGCCGGACTCGCGGAAGACCTCCGGCAGGGACGGCGCTGGCTGCCGGCGATCGGCAACAGCGACGCGCACAGCGTCCCGCAGGTGGTCGGCTCACCGCACACCGTGGTACTGGCCGAGGACCTGACCCGGGCGGACGTACTCGCCGGGATCCGCGCCGGCCGCAGCTGGATCGCCGAATCCTCCACCGTACAGCTGGAGTTCACCGCCACCGGCCACGGCCGGCAGGCCGGGATCGGCGAGACGCTGAACGTGCCGGGCCAGGCACCGGTGGACGTCCGACTCACGGTCTCGGGGGTGCCGAACGGCACGGTCCGGCTGATCACGGACGAAGGCCAGCTGCACCAGGAGTCGCTGCCCGCCGGCGGCACCGGCACCGTGGTGTGGCGCACCACCGCCTCACTGGCCGCCTACGTCCGCGCAGAAGTCCGACACCCCAAGGCGGACGGCACACCCGGCCGCGGCAACAGCATGGGACCGGACCTGCCCTGGGGCCCGATGGCGGCCCTCACCAACCCGGTCTTCCTCCGCGCCACCGACAACTCCCGCTCCGACGACCAGGACTGACCCGCCACGAGGCCGCCCCCACCGGCGGGGGCGGCCGCTCCTGGAGGCCCACGCTGCCGGCGTTGTGGCGAACGAAGCGGTTGCGCGCGTTTCCGCGGGCGCAGCCCGGCGACCGAGTGTTCCCCAGCCCCAGCCCCAGCTGCAACTGCAACTGCAACTGCACACTCCCACTGGCCCTTTGCCGCCGCTCAGAGCATGCGCCAACTGCGGAGAGCGTCCGCAGCGTCTCGGGTGTCGGGGTGGTCGTGGCCGAGCAGCCGTTCGCGGTCGGCGAGCACCTGCAACAGAAGGTCGATGGCCTCGTCCCTGCGCTCCGCGTACCAGTAGGAGACGGCGAGGTGGAGGCGGGCGGTCAGGGTGTCGGGGTGGTCGTGGCCGAGCAGCCGCTCGGAATCGGCAACCACCCGCTCCAGAAGGCCGATCGCCTCCCCTGTGCGCCCGGCCTGCCGGTAGGAGGCCCACGGCAGGTGACCGCCGGCACCGTGCCGCCTCGGAGCGCCCCGGGGCAGCCGGCCGGTAACCCGCCCCCGCTAGTCCGTGGCGATCGCCCGGAGGATGTCCAGGCGTGCCGCGCGGCCTGCCGGGCGCAGGCCCGCGAGGGCTCCTGCGAGCAGTCCGGCCGCGAGGACGATCGCGAGTTGCAGCGGCGGGATGGCGAAGGTGCCGGTGCCGTCGGTGTCGGAGGCCCGGGTGAGGGCCCAGCCGAGGAAGGCGCCGAGGCCGAGGCCGCCGGCCGTGCCGAAGGCGGCGACCAGGACCGATTCCCATCGCACCATGGCCCGGAGCTGCCCCCGGGTCTGGCCGACGGCCCGCAGCAGCCCGAGTTCCCTGGTCCGCTCGTGGACGGCGAGTGTCAGCGTGTTGGCGATGCCGAGCAGGGCGATGAGGACGGCGAGCGCGAGCAGCGCGTAGACGATGGAGAGCATCATGTCGACGCCTGCGGCCGCGCCGGCCGCGTACTCGTCGCGGGTCTGCACGGTCGGGTTGCCGTACGCGTCGGCGACCCGTTCGACGGCGGCTTTGCCGTCGGCGAGGGTGGTGCCGGGGCGGAGGGCGACGGCGATCATGGTGTCGCTGTCCTGGACGCGGTGGGGTGCCCAGGCCTGCCGGGTCATCAGGTAGTCCCCGGCGATGCCGCCGCCTTCGTACAGCGCCCGTACGGTGAACTGCGCGCCGCCGTCCGCGAAGGCGACCTGGACGTTCGACCCGACCGTCCAGCCGTTCGTCCGGGCGGCTGTACGGGAGACCGCCAGGCCGTCCGTGCCGAGTCCGGAGAGCGAGCCGTCGATGCGGCCGAGGTCGACCACTCCGGCGAGCCGGGTCGGGTCGGTGATGTCCAGTTGCCGTCCGTGTCCGTCGATCCCGGCGACGCCGCGGCCGAGGCCGACGCTCTGCTGGACCTCGGGCAGGGCGGCGAGGGCGTCGGCGAGCTTCGGGGAGACTCCGCTGCCGCCGGCGCCCGCTGCGGGGGCGGTGACGGCGAGGTCGCCGGCGAAGGACTGGTCGACGGTCCGGTCCATGCTCGCCTTGATGGAGGCGCCGAACACGGTGAACAGCGTGACCACGGCGACGCCGACCATCAGCGCGGTCGCGGTGGCGGCGGTCCGCCGGGGGTTGCGGGCGGCGTTCCTCCGTGCCAGCGCGCCGGTCACGCCGCGCAGCCGGGGCAGTGGCGCACCGGCCGTCCGGACGGCGAAGGAGGCCGCCACCGGGCCGAGCACCACGAACCCGGCGAGGACCGCCACCGCACCGCCGACCGTCAGCGGCAGCGACGGACCGTCCGTCGCACCGAGCACGGTCACCGGCACTCCGCCGGCGATCAGCAGCACGCCGAGCGCCCAGCGCACCGCGCCGGCCCGGCCGCTCGCCGCGGTGTCGACCGCGGTCTCCCGCAGCGCGGCGAGCGGCGCGATGCGCCCGGCCCGGACGGCAGGCAGCAGCGCGGAGCCGACCGCGACCACCGTGCCGACCGTGAGCGGCAGCAGGACGGAGGCGGTGTGCAGCACCGTCCCGCCGGTGGGCAGCGAGAAGCCGAGTGCCGAGAAGAGTGCCTTGAGTCCGGCGGCCACGCCGAGTCCGCCGAGCAGTCCGGCGGCGGAGGCGAGGAGGCCGACGCCGAGGGCCTCGCCGAGCGTGGAGCCGACGACCTGGCGCCGGCTCGCGCCGAGGGCGCGCAGCAGGGCGTTCTCACGGGTCCGTTGGGCGACCACGATGGCGAAGGTGTTGTGGATGGTGAAGGTCGCCACGAGCAGGGCGATCCCGGCGAACACCAGCAGCAGGGTGGTGAACATCGACAGGAACCGGCCCGAGACGTCCGCCGTGGACTCGGCGGTGGCGGCCTGTCCGGTCAGCGCCTCGACCCCGCCCGGGAGCAACGGGATCACCCGGTCGACGAGTTGACGCTGCGTCAAGCCTGGTTCGGCGCGCAGCCGGACGGCGCCGGCCTGCCCCTCGCCCTTGGGGGTGAGGTACTTCTGTGCGTCGCCCAGGGTGAGCGCGGTGAACGTGCTGGGGCCCATGCCGTCGGCGTCGGCGCCGAAGGTGGCGATGCCGACGACGGTGATCCGGACCGGGTCGGGCACCCGCAGCACGGCGGTGTCGCCGACGTGCAGTCCGCCGGCCTTGGCCGCGCCGCGGTTGATCACGGCTTCGCCGGGCGCGGCGGGGGCGCGGCCCTCGGCGAGCCGGTACGGGTTGAGCTTCCCGTCGGCGATCCAGTTGCCGGCGAACGTCGGCGGGCCCTTCCCGCCGACCGCCTCGCCGTTGGCGCCGACGAGCTGGCCGGCACCCTGCACCGAGGGCTCGGCGGCGGCCACGCCCGGTACGGTGCGCAGCCGGTCGGCGAGCGCCGCGGCGACGGGTGCCCGGACGCCGCCGGGGACGTTGGGCGCCGCCAGGACGTCGGCACTGCGGACGACCGCGTCGGTGCCGGCGTTGGCGTCGGCGAAGAGGGTGTCGAAGTTGGCCCGCAGGGTGTCGCCGAGGACCATGGTGCCGGTCAGGAAGCTGACGCCGAGCAGGATGGACAGGAACGTCCCGGCGAGCCGTCGGCGGTGGGCGAGCAGCGAGCGCAGGCTGATCCGCAGGGCGGCGTTCATCGTCGCTCGCCCCCGTCGGCGGTCCTGGCGGCGGTCCTGGCGTCCAGGGCCTTCATCCGGTCGAGGACGCGGTCGGCGGTGGGTTCGGTCATCGAGCCGACGAGTCGCCCGTCGGCCAGGAACAGCACCTCGTCGGCGTAGCCGGCGGCGACCGGGTCGTGGGTGACCATGACGACGGCCTGGCCCATGGTGTCGACGGAGTCCCGCAGCAGGCCGAGGACTTCGGCGCCGCTGCGGGAGTCGAGGTTGCCGGTGGGTTCGTCGGCGAACACGACCTGGGGGCGGCCGGCCAGGGCGCGGGCGACGGCAACGCGCTGCTGCTGGCCGCCGGAGAGCTGGCTCGGCCGGTGGGCGAGCCGGTCGCCGAGTCCGACCACGTCGATCAGCGCGTCGATCCACTCCTGGTCGCCGGCGGCGCCGGCCAGGTCGAGCGGCAGGGTGATGTTCTCCCGGACGGTCAGCGTCGGGACCAGGTTGAACGCCTGGAAGACGAAGCCGACCTTCTCCCTCCGCAGGACCGTCAGCCGCCGGTCGTTCAGCGTGCCGAGCTCGGTGTCGCCGATCCAGGCGCTGCCGGCGGTGAGGGTGTCGAGTCCGGCGGCGCAGTGCATCAGGGTGGACTTGCCGGAGCCGGACGGCCCCATGATGGCGGTGAACCGCGCCACCGGGAACTCCACGGTGACGTGGTCCAGCGCGCGCACCCGGGTGTCGCCCAGGCCGTACGTCTTCACCGCGTCCTCGACCCGCGCGGCGGCCCGCAGTCCGACCACGGTCGTCACTTGGCACCGCCGCGGAGGTCGTGACGCTCGGTCAGGACGGCCCGGCGGGCCCGGTACTCGTCGGCGTCGATCTCTCCGTCGGCGTACCGGCGGCCGAGCGCGGCGAGCGGCGAGTCCGCGCCGCGGCCGTACCCCCAGCCGTACCCGCAGCCGCCGCGCCGCCACAGGACGCGGCGCACCACCAGCACCACGAGGAGGACCGCCGAGAACCAGAACAGCGGGACCAGCAGGATCCACGGGCCGGGCCAGGAGCCGTCGGCGGCGTGGGCGAGCAGGGTGTACATGGGGTCCATCTCCTCGGTGGGAAGCGGGGCCGACCGGGTGTTCCGGTCACGCTCCGAGCCTCCCGCCACCCACCCCCGCCGCGCGTCGTACGGGCAGCGGCACCTGGGCTACTCCGCGGGGAGTACGGGCCGCCGCGCGTCAGGCCTCGGGCGTACGGGCCGCTGCGCGTCGGCTCTCGGGCGTACGGGTGCCGCGCCCCGGCCCTCAGCCCAGCCAGCCCGGGCGGACCAGCCCCGCCTCGTAGGCGGCCACCACCAGCTGGGCGCGGTCGCGCGCGCCGAGCTTCACCATCGCCCGGCTCACGTGCGTCTTCGCCGTCAGCGGGCTGACCACCAGGCGGCGGGCGATGTCCTCGTTCGACAGCCCCAGGCCCACCAGTGCCACCACCTCCCGCTCCCGGTCGGTCAGTACCTCCAGCCGGCCGGCCGTCTCCGGGGCCTTCGAACGCGCCGCGAACTCCCCGATCAGCCGCCGGGTCACCCCCGGGGACAGCAGCGCGTCGCCCGAGGCCGCGACCCGCACCGCCCGCACCAGGTCACCCGGCTCGGTGTCCTTCACCAGGAACCCGGCCGCCCCCGACCGCAGCGCCTCGAACACGTACTCGTCCAGTTCGAAGGTGGTCAGCACCACCACCCGGACCTCCGCGAGCTCCGGGTCCGCCCCGATCAGCCGGGTCGCCTCCAGCCCGTCCATCCGGGGCATCCGGATGTCCATCAGGACCACGTCCGGCCGCAGCTCCCGGGCCAGCGCGAGCGCACGCTCCCCGTCGTCCGCCTCGCCGACCACCTCGACGTCCGGCTGCGCGTCGAGCAGCGCCCGGAACCCGGCCCGCACCAGCAACTGATCATCCGCCAGGACCACCCGCACGCTCATCCCCCCACCCTAGGCCGTCGCCTCGCCGCGGCAGGTCAGCGTGCGCTCCGCGGCAGCCAGGCCCGGACCCGGAAGCCCGCGTCGCCGCTCGGGCCCGCCTCCACCGTGCCGCCCAGCGAGGTGACCCGCTCCCGCATGCCGACCAGGCCCGTACCGGTGCCGCCCGCGTCGGTGCCACCGGCCGGGCCGGGGTCCTCGACCTGGACGACCAGGCCGTCGGCCCGCCACTCGAGCCGGACCTCCGCGCGGCGGGCCGCCGAGTGCCGCAACACGTTGGTCAGCGCCTCCTGCACCACCCGGAACGCCGCCAGACCGCGTGCCGCCGGCAGCTCGTACGGGGTGCCCTCGGCCCGGATCGTCACCGCGAGCCCGGCGTGCCCGGCCTGGGCGGCCAGTTCGTCCAGCCGGTCGAGCCCGGGCGCGGGCGAGCGCGGCGCGGCGGACCCGGGCGTGCGCAGCGTCCCGAGGACCTCGCGGACCTCGCCGAGCGCCTCCTTGCTGGCGGCCTTGATGGTGGTCAGGGCGGTACGGGCCTGCTCGGGCCGGGTGTCCATCAGTTCCAGCGCGACGCCCGCCTGGACGTGGATCAGCGAGATCGAGTGGGCAAGGATGTCGTGCAGTTCGCGCGCCATCCGCAGCCGTTCCTCGTCGGCGCGCCGACGCTCCGACTCCGCCTCGGCGGCCCGGACGGCGGCCATCTGCTCACGCCGGAAGCGGATCAGCTCGGCGGCCGCGAAGACCAGCAGCAGCCACGCGGTGACGCCGAGCTCCTGCCAGCCGGAGAACGTCTGCCCGTCGGGCGGCCGCCGCCACGACGCGGGCAGCACATAGCTGACCAGCAGGTGCACCAGGTAGAACACCCCGGCGCAGGCCCAGGCGGCCCGCCGGTGCCCGGCCTGCACGGCGACCACGAACGCCACCACCATGCTGAAGAACATCGGCCCGTACGGGTACCCGGCCACCAGGTACACCCCGGTGACGGCGGTGGTGCCGACCAGCACCGCCACCGGCCGCCGTCGGCGGAACACCAGCAGCGCCGGGCCCAGCAGCAGCAACACGACGGCGAACGCGTCCAGCGGCTCCCGCCCGGTCTGGTGCCGGGAGGCGACGGACGTCCCCACCACCTGCACCACGCCGACCACCACGGACGCGGCCACCGGCCACCCGGCCTTGGCCGCCCGGACCCACGGTGGCCGCCACGGCGGGGGAACATCGGTCATGCCGGGAAGGCTAGCCGCCGCCCCCGACCCCGGTCGTCACCCCACCGGACCGGGCGCGCCTACTCCCGGAGGAGTACGCGCCCCTCCCCCGCCACGCTCCTCCCCGCCACGCCCTGGCGCCGGCTCTGCAGGAGGCCGATCGCCGCACCGTCTGAGTACGCGTACTCAGGTACCCGCGCCGACCTGAGTACGCGGGCCGATGCCCACCGGGTGCGGTACCGGAAGGCTGGACCCCATGACGCGTCGACTTCTCCTGCTCGCCCCGCTGCTGGTGTTCACCGTCGGCTGCGGGGTGGTGCCGTCCGCCGAGAACAACGCGACGGACGCCGCCCGGGAGGCGGCCAGGAAGGTGGCACAGCGGCTCTACGGCCAGCAACCGCGCACGGCGGAGGAGGTCGGCCGCACCGCCGCCGGCATGAACGGGGTGGAGGTCCTGCGGCTGACGGGTACCTCGACGCACGACGGGGACGGCATCCGCGTGGTGGTCCGCACCTCCGGGTCGGGGACCGGCGGGGCGTTCGCACCCGAGGAGGCCACCGTGCAGCGCTGTTTCACCTTCCGGGTGTCGCCGACGTCGGAGTGGGGCGAGGAGCCCGGCGACGTGGACTGCCCGGACGGCCCTCCGCTGTCCTTCGCCCCGTTGCCCGCACCGCCCCGGCTGCCGTACGAGGAGCTGCGCGCGAAGCTTCCCCAGGTACCGGCGGGCGGCCGGGTGGACGAGGCCGAGGTGCGCCGTGCGCTCGCCGCCCTGGACCTGGACCCGGCGATCCGTACCGAGGTGAAGGCGGACGGCGGACGGGTCGGCGTCCTCCTGGTCGTGAAGGGCAACGGCTTCGATCCGCAGGACTGCCTGCTGGCCCGCGTGAGCCCCGGCGCCACCGACGTCTGGGCGCCGTCCCGGATGCAGCGGATGCCCGGGGAGGGCGGCTGCAGTGTCGGCAATGCGCTGAACCCGCAACCGGCGCCGCACTGACGTCCGTCCGCCGAGCCGTCCCGGACCGGCAGGACGCGTGCGGGTCCGGTGGCTAGTGGGCCGTCCAGCCGCCGTCGACGGGGAGGACGGCGCCGGTCAGGTAGGAGGCCGCCGGGCTCGCCAGCAGCAGGGCGGCGCCGACCAGTTCGACCGGGTCGGCCCAGCGCCCCATCGGGACCTGGTGGTCGAGGAAGGCGCGGACGTGCGGGTCGTCGTCCATTCCGTCGTTCAGCGGGGTGCGGAACGGGCCGGGCGCGAGGGCGTTGACGCAGATCCCGGTGCCCGCGAGTTCGACGGCGAGGCTGCGGGTGAGCTGGACCACCGCGCCCTTGCTCGCCGCGTAGCCGGCCCGCCCGGCGGCGCCGACCAGGCCGAGGGCGCTGGCCAGGGTGACGATCCGGCCGTACCCCGCCGCGCGCATCACCGGCACGGCGGCCTGGCAGGCGAGGAAGGTGCCGACGACGTTGACCTCCAGGCAGCGGCGCAGGGTCGCGGCGTCGAGGTCGGCGAGCTCGCCGCGGGCCTGGATGCCGGCGCTGGTCACCAGTACGTCGAGGCGGCCGTGGGTGTCCGTGATCTGCCGGACCAGGGCGTGCAGCCCGTCCTCGTCCGTGACGTCGCAGGCCCGGCCGTCGACGGTGGCTCCGGGGGTGCGGGCGGCGATCTCCGCTGCTGCCTGCCGGGAGGCATCCGGCGACCGGCCGGCGACGGTGACGGTGCAGCCGGCGGCGGCCAGGCCCTGGGCGATGGCCCGCCCGAGGCCGGCCGAGCCGCCGGTGACCAGGGCGACCTGTCCGGCCAGGGCCGCGCTCTCCCGGCGGGCCGGGCCGACGTTCACGGGCCGACCGGGAGCAGCGAGCCGCCGGTGAGGCGGAGGAGTTCGGCGGCGGTGGTGGGGAAGACGGTGTGCGGCGTGCCCGCGGCGGCCCAGACCCGCGGGTAGTCGGTCAGCGCCTCGTCGACCACGGTCGGGAGGGGCCGGGGGTGGCCGACCGGGGCCACACCGCCGATCGCCTGCCCGGTCGCCTCGCGGACCTGCTCCGGGGTGGCGCGCCGGAGTTCGCCGCGCTCCCAGCGGGCGGCGAGCGCCGCGGTGTCCACGCGGTGGCGGCCGCTGGTGAGGACAAGGACCGGTTCGCCGTCGGAGAGGAAGACCAGGCTGTTGGCGATCGCGCCGACCTCGCAGCCGAGCGCCTCGGCGGCCGCGGCGGCGGTGCGGACGGCGTCCGCCAGTTCGCGTACCCGGCCGGTGGCGCCTGCGTCGGCGAGGGCATCGGCGACGAGTCGGGTGCGGGTGGGGAGTTCCTTGGGTGCCACAGGGGTGCCTCCAGACGTTCTGTCTATGGAACGCGTTCCGTATGTGGAACGATAGGTGCTGCGAGCCGACGGATCAACCGGGTTCCGGCGGCCGCGCGAGGGAGGAGGCGAGCGGTGGAACTGGCCGTTCAGGTCGGCGCCCGGCTGCGGGAACTGCGCACGGCACGCGGGATGTCGCTCTCCGAACTGGCCCGCCGGGCCGAGGTCGGCAAGGGCACGCTCTCCGAACTGGAGGCCGGCCGGCGCAACCCCACGCTGGAGACGCTCTACGCCCTCACGACGGCCCTGGGGGTGCCGCTCAGCACGGCACTGCACGGTCCGGCCCTGCAGGTCGCGGTCTCCGGCCGCGCGGTGGACGCGGTGCTGCTGGAGCGGTTCGAGGACGCGGACGCGGTGACGGAGACCTACCGGGTGCGGATCCGGGCCGGCGCGGCGCAGGAGTCCGCTGCGCACGCGACCGGGACGACCGAGCGGATCATCGTGCTGGCGGGCACGGCACGGGTCGGCCCGGTGGCCGCCCCCGAGCTGATCGGGCCCGGCGAGCACGGCAGTTGGGCGGCGGACGTGCCGCACCTCTACCAGGCGCCGGAGGGTGATGCGGAGGCGCTGCTGGTGGTCCGCTACCCGGCGGCGTAGGAGGTTCACCGGATCGTGTGGCGAGCACCGCAACGAAGCAGCGCGGCGGGGGTTCGTCGCCTACGGTGGGGCACGCCGAAAGCGCCCCTCGCCAGGCTCTTCGTGGAGGAGAAGTCCCTTGCCGCACAGGCTGGTTGCAGGCGCGGAGCCGGGACGGGCCGGATGAGCGCCCCCGAGATCCCGCCGACCGGCACACCCACCGGGAGCGCGGAGACCCGGCTCGTGGTCGTCCGGGGAAACTCGGCGTCGGGGAAGTCGTCGGTGGCGGCAGGTGTCCGGGAACGGTTCGGGCGGGGCCTGGCCGTGGTCGCGCAGGACAACCTCCGCCGCGTCGTCCTGCGCGAGCGGGACCGCCCCGGCGGCGCGAACATCGGCCTGATCGACACCGTCGCACGGTACGCGCTGGACGCCGGCTACCACGTCGTCGTCGAAGGCATCCTGTACGCCGACCACTACGGCGAGATGCTCACCCGCCTGGTGGGCGACCACCGCGGCGTCACCCGCTGCTACTACCTCGACATCCCGATCGCCGAGACGCTGCTCCGGCACGCCTCGAAGGCCGATGCCGCCTACCTGGCGGCCGTCACCGAGCGGGACCTGCACGACTGGTACCGGGCGCACGACCTGCTCCCGGGCGGCATCGAGACCGTCATCGGCAGCGACAGTGCCCTGCCCGACACGGTGGACCGCATCGTGCGGGACACCGCCCTCTCGGAGCTCCCCGCGCGGGACGGATAGTGCTCCGGCTGCCTACGCATCGGTCGGGTCGGCGACTCGCGACGGCCCACTCACCCCGGATCGGTCAGCGGCGCACCCGGCAGCGCAGGTGAAGCACCCGGTCGCCCTGGATCACCACGTCGGGATCGTCCAGCAGGTGCTGCGCGTGGACCGACCCGAAAAAGCGCCTGCCGGACCCGAACACGACGGGTACGACGTCCATCCGCACCTCGTCGACAAGGCCCGCGGCGAGCACCTGGCCGCCGACGTCGCCGGCGGCGACCTCGACGATGCGGTCTCCCGCGAGCTCCTGCGCCGTGGCCACGGCCGCCTCGACGCCGTCGACGAAGTGGAACGGCGCTGCGGGGTCCCAGCCCTCGGGCTGCGGCCGGTGCGTCACGACGACCACGTGGTCGATCCCGCTCGGCGGCTTCCCGTCCCAGCCGTCCGTCATGTCGAAGACGCGGCGGCCGACGATCGTCACCCCGATCCGGTCCCAGTACGGGCGGGTGTAGTCGTAGGACGTCTGCGACACCTTCACCTCGCCGCTCTCGTCCAACGGGACGTCACCGTTGGACAGCCAGTCGAACAGTGGTCCGGGCATGTCGTTCTCGTCCGCGACGAAGCCGTCCACCGACACCGAGCCGTACATGACCACCTTGCCCACGGGGCGCTCCTCTGCTTCGGGGTGGCCCAAACTAACGTGTCGTGAGCTGCCGCTCCGGTAAGTGCCCGGGTTCGCATTCCGCTGCGTTCGACGTCGCGCTTCCGGTCGCACGGCACTGCCGTCCGGGTTGCGCGAGGGGCCGGGCGCGCCTGACGCCCGGCGGGTTCTTCGGCGTGGTGTGGTGGGGGGATGAGCGAGAGTACGCGGCAGAGCCGCCTCACGTGGCTGATGACCTCCCTCCTGCAGTCCGGTACCAAGGCGGACGTCGAGCCGTACGCGCCGCCGGCCCGTGACGTGGTGGCCGAGGAGGACGCGCTGATGGCCGTCCTGATCATCGCCAGCCAGCTGCGGCAGACGGCGGACGTGATCGGCCCGTCGATGGTGGAGCACCTGACCGAGCTGCTCGTGCTGGTCCGCGACTACATCCGCCCTCTGCCGCCCGCCCCCGACGGGCCGGACTGCGAGGACCTGGTGACTCCCGACCTGGAGAGCCTGGTGGTGGAGCTGCGCAGCCAGGCCGCCCAGGTGGGGCTGTACGTGGGCGAGCCCGGGCCGCGGCCCGAGGGCGTGTAGCGCCTCGCGGGGAGGGCCCGGCCGGGCGGCAGGTCTCGCGTTCAGATCGCCGTCAGGGTGAGGACCGCCCGGTAGGTGCCGGCCGGGGTGCTGGTCGGTACGTCGAGGAGCAGGGTCGCGCCGAGCCGCGCGGTGCCCGGGCCGGTGCCGGTGGCCAGGGTCCGCGGGGTGGAGAGTCCGCCGCCGCCGGGGGGCAGGGCCGGGCCGCCGGTCACCGGGTGCGCGCCGGCGGCGAGCACCGCGGGGGTCCAGGTGAGTTGTCGTGCCGCGATGGTGGCGCCGGCGGGCGAGGTGAAGTCGGTGGCCTGGCCGGAGAGCGTCCAGGCCGTGTTGCCGGCGCGGGTGTCGGTCACGGTGACCGGCGCGAGCTCGCCGCCGGTGCGCAGCACGGTGCCGCTCGCGTCGAGGACGGGTGAGGGCAGGACCACCTGGCCGCCGCCGTCGACCGACACGGCCAGCGAGCCGATCGGGACGGTCGCCGTGATCACCTCGGCCGGCGAGGCGGCGGCCACCCCGCAGACCTGCGCCCCGTACCGGTCGCAGTCCAGTGGCTGCGGGGCGTCGGCGATCAGCGTGGTGGCGGGGGCGCCGCAGATGGCCGGGTCCTCGGTCGGCGCGGCGGCGCCGGGGATCCGGGGGACGGTGGCGAGCCCGTCCTGGACGAGGCCGGCGGGCAGCGGCGCACCGCCGAGGGCGGCGGCGTCGCGCTGGTTGCACAGGGCGTAGCGGGTGAAGGTGCCGAGCGTGTTGCCCTTGTCCGGGTTGAAGGCCACCGGGCCGGCGGTCGGTATGACGAGGTAGTGGAGCAGCGGCAGGGGGTAGGCGCGCGGGTCGGTGGAGGTCCGGGCGACGGCCGGGTCGACGAGTCCGTCCGGGCCGGTCCGGGCGGTGGCGAGGCCGACGGCCATCGCGCCCGGGGTGGGGGCGGTGTAGTGGCCGGAGGCGTTCAGCACGCGGGCGCTCGGCAGGTGCGCGTTGATCGTCGTGTCGACGGTGGTGTAGCCGATCGCGCCTTCGCTGCTGTCGGCGGCGACGTACCCCGCGACGCCGATCCCGGAGCTCAGCGCGGCCGCGCCGGCGGGCGCCGGGAAGGTCTTGGTCGTCCCGCACTCGGTGAGCCCGGTGCTCGCGCAGTGGGCCGCCCAGGCGGCGGGCTGCTCGGCGGCGAACCAGCCGGTCAGGGCGGCGTTGAGCCCGTTGCTGTCGGAGCGCACCACGGGCTTGATCCGCACCTTGGGCAGCTCGCGGCCGGGGTTGTCGGCGGCGATGGCCGGGTCGTTCCAGAAGACGACGGCGCCGGTGAAGATCCCGAGCAGGCTGGTGCTGGACAGCCGCAGGTTGTCCACCCGCTGCCCGTTGACGGTGAGGTGGTACGGGAAGGCCAGCCCGCCGGCCGTCACCGGCAGGTAGGCGAAGGGGCGGTCCGGCGCCGGGTCGGCGGGGCCGCCCGGCACGCCGTACGGGACCTCGGTGACGGCGAAGTCGGCCAGGTACCTCCGGAAGGCGTCCCGCCCGGCGAGTGACCCCACCGCGTCGTAGTTGACGACCTTCAGTCCGTCCTGACGCACCCCGGAGATCCAGGTGTCGACCTGGTTGATGGCGGAGGTCGCGCCAGCGCCGGTGATCCGCACCAAGGGCGCCGCGTGGGCGGGTGACGGCCCGCCCAGCCACAGCGTGGACAGGACGACCCCTGCTGCGATCAGTGTGCGGGTGCGCCGTGCGCCCATGTGCTCTCCCCCGTTGTTGCGGCCGTGTGTCGGTCCGCGCGGAGGTATCTTCCGGAGGTCGGGCGACGTGTCGGCGACGCCCGGGTGAAGCACGGACATCGGCCGGTGCCCGCCCCTGCCGGCGCCCGACGGGTGCGGGGGGGGCGGGCACCGGCCGGCCCCGGGGTCAGCGGCGGTAGGAGGCGAGGTAGTCGGCGGTCGGGCTGCCGACGCCGGTGACGTCGTCGTAGCCCTTGACGGCGTGCAGCGAGGAGTCCTTGCCGAGGGTGCGCAGCGAGGTCGCGGTGCCGTCGGCGGCGTCCACGCCGTTCACGAAGTCGACGCGGACCTCGGCGAGTTCGGTGCCGGGGCCGAAGGGGTGGTCGGTGACGTCGTGGTAGGCGCCGGTGCCGTAGCGGTCGTAGATGGCCGGGTTGGCGAAGCCGAGCGGTGCGCCCGCGGCCTGCTGGGCGAGCGCCTGGAGCGCGGCGACGACCGGGGCGGCGAGGCTGGTGCCGCCGATCCGGTACTCGCTGTACTGGCTGGTGCCGTCGGGGAAGGTCTGGGTCTGGCCGACCAGGAAGCCGGTGTTCGGGTCGGCGACCGCCGCGATGTCGGGGACCACCCGGTTGCGGCCGCCCCTGGCACCGGACAGTGCCCTGGGGACGACGTGCTTCTGGTAGCGCGGCTGGGCGACCCGGGCGCTGGTCCCGCCGCCGGCGCCGCTGGTGAAGGCGCCGGGGAAGTCCACCCAGCTCTGCCCGTCCGCCGACAGGGCGGCCTTGAGGGTGCCCCAGCCGGTCTCGAAGGCGTACCCGGCGTTCCGGTCGAGGCCGAGCGAGGTGCCTCCGACGGCGGTGACGTAGTCGAGGGAGGCCGGCATGTCGGTCTGCTTGGTGCCGGTGCGGGCCTCGTTGTCGCCGGAGTCGCCGCTGGAGAAGTAGAAGCCGATGCCCTCGGCGGCGCCGCAGCGGAAGAGCTGCCCGTAGACCGGGTCGAGGGCCGGGTCGCTGTCGCCCTCGACCTCGCCCCAGGAGTTGCTGACGATGTCGGCGAGCCGGACGTCGACGATCCGCTGCAGCGCGTCGATCATGTCCGGGTCGTAGCAGGAGGTCGCGCCGACGTACCGGATGTTCGCCTCCGGTGCGACGGCGTGCACCGCCTCCACGTCGAGCGTCTGCTCGCCGTACCAGCCCTGGGCGTCGCAGCCGCCCGGGTCGGCGTCGCTGGGGGCCTGGGTGTGCGTCCACAGCAGCGGGTCGTTGCGCAGCAGTTGGTCCTTGCCGTACGGCGCGTCGCCGTGGGCCGCGGCGTAGGCGGTGACGTCGTCGCCGAGCGTCGGCGAGTCGTACGCGTCGACGACGGCGACGGTGACGCCGCGACCGGTCAGGCCGGAGGCGGTCGCGCCGTACGCCGAGCGCAGGTGCGCGCCGTCGTACCCCTGGATGGCGTACGGCTGCACCGAGCCGTAGGCGGCCGGGGTACCGGTGGCCGGGTTGGAGCCGTAGTAGTCGGAGAACGGGCCGGAGTTGACGAAGGCGGGGGCCGGCCCGGGCAGGGTGTCCTGCGGTGCGACGGCGCCCTTCGCCGCCAGGCGGGAGGATCCGGCGCCGTGCCGGACCTTGTGCGGCGCGGAGTTGAGGCCGTACACAGCGAGGACGGAGCCGGCCACCGCCTCCGGGACGGTGGCCTCGCCGACCGGTGCCCGGTAGGTCTGGTTGCCGCGGCGGAAGGAGTGCAGCTGGACGGCGAACGCGGCCTGGGCCTGCTCGGCGGTGCCGTTCGCCACCAGGTAGTGCTCGGTGTCCGAGGTGACCGTCAGCCCGGTCGAGGCCAGCCAGGCGCGGACCGACGCCACCTGCTCCGGGCTCGTCCCGAAGCGCTCCTTCAGCTGCTCGGGCGTCAGGAAGTGCCGGTACTGCGCGGAGTGCGGATCGGAGACGTCCTGGGCGAAGGCGTCCAGCCCCGCCCGGTCCCGCCCGGCCAGGTAGATCCGGACGGTGACGGGCTCGGAGGCCTCCACCGCCCCCTCGTCGGCCGAGGGCGAGGCCCAGACGGGATGGGTGCCGGGCACGACGACCCGGTTGTGCGCGGCGGGCGCCGCGTGCGCGGGCGCGGCGAGGGTGGCGGCGAGCAGCGGCGCCGAGAGCGCGGCGGCGAGAAGGTGCCAACGTTGTGTCATATCGTCACGAATACGGCATGTACTACTCATTTATCCCCATCGAACACGCCCCACCGCCCGGGTTTCACACGGGTGCAGGGCAGCCCCCGTCAGATCGACGCGCCGAAAATCCTGCACCCACCACGGGCCGTTGGAGCCGAGGTCGACGCCCACACCGATGTCCTTGAACGCACAGTTCAGAATGTTGGAGCGGTGTCCGGAACTCTCCATCCAGCCCTTCATCGCCGCGGCGGCGTTCTTCGGGTTTTGGTGGATGTTCTCGCCCCACGCGCCGAATCCGTAGCCGGCCTTCTGCATCCGGTCGCCCGGGTCCAACCCCTCGGGAGTGTTGTGCTCGTAGTAGTTGCGGGCCGCCGTGTCCGCCGCGTGCGCCTGGGCTGCCGCCTGGAGCCGGGAGTCCACCTTCAACAGTGTCGCGAACGGAGTCTCCGGTATCAGGACGTCCCCCGCCTGGCCGCCGGCGACCGCTGTCCCGGCGGTGGTACCGGGGCCACCGGCACCCGAGAGCGCCCGGGGCTCGGGGGTGCCGACGCGGCCACCAGGCCGACGCGACCGTAGGACGACGCTGGAATCCGGAAGGCCGAGGCCCCTCGGCCCCTGCCGGCCGCGCCGTCGAACACAGCAGCCTCGGACGACAATCGACACAAGTGTCCGGTCGGTGGGTTCATCATTCCGATCTTTTGCCGATCAGCGTCTCAACAGCGCCGGGCGGCGCCCCGTCCGACCGGGGCCCGCGGGTGGGACAATAGGGTCACCAGACCTTGCCACCCTCCCGGTGGGAGCCGTCCATGAGACCGGAACAGGCCGACGGGTCGGGCTCGGGCCGTCGAACGGGCTTCGCCTTCGTCGGGCGCGCCGCGGCGCTGGGCACATTCCTGGAGGCCTGCCGGGCCGCGCCGACCGTGGTCTTCGTCCTGGGTGAGGCCGGCATCGGCAAGTCGCGCCTGATCCACGAGGCCGCGCGCGTCCTTCGCGAGGAAGGCACTCCGGTGATCCAGGGCGGCTGCCACCCGCTGCGAGAACCGCTGCCCTTCGGCCCCGTCATCGACGCGCTGAGTGCCGCCGCGTTGCCCGGCGGTGCCCGCCTCACCGCGAGATCGGCTCTCCTGGCCCCCTACCTGCCCCACCTCGCCGACCGTCTGCCCGCCCCGACCTCCGACGACGGCCGTGCCGGCGAGTACTCCCCCGGCGGACCCACCCGCAACCAGGTGCTGATGCGCGCGATCCACGAGGTGGTCGCCGCACTCGGGCCCGTCGTGCTCGTGGTCGAGGACGTGCACTGGGCCGACGACGCCACCCGCGACCTGCTGTCCCTGCTCGCCCGCAACCCGCCCGACAACCTGAGACTCGTCCTGACCTACCGGCCCGTCGACCTCCCCGGCGCCGGCGCCGTGCTGGGCAGCTCCTACCGCCGCCCGGTCGGCGTCGGAGGCGCCGAGATCGCCCTCGCGCCGTTGTCTCCGGAGCAGATCCGGGTCCTCGCCGAGTCAGCCGTCGGCCCTGCCGCCACCCCTTCCCTGTGCCGGGACCTGTACGAGCGCAGCGGCGGGCTCCCGCTGGCCGCCGAGGAGGACCTGCTGGTCGTCGCCGACCGGCTCGTCCGCCACGGCGGCGGCCCGATCGACCTGGAGGACAACGGCGTGCCGCGCGCCCTCCAGGAGGCCGTCACCAGCCGCCTCGTACCGCTCGGCGGCGACGCCAAGGCCGTCGTCGAGGCCGCGGCCGTCCTGACCGGGCCCTCCTCCGAGGACCTCCTGGCCGCTGTCGCCGGCCTCGACGGCCGCCGCGCCGAGGAGGCGCTCACCGAGGCCCTCCGGGCCGACGTGCTCACCGAGCGAGGACCGGGGAGGTACGGATTCCGTCACGGCCTCGCCCACCGCGCCGTCTACAACGGCATCCTCGGCCCCAGGCGCCGCCGGCTGCACGCCGCTGCCGTCGACTCACTCACCGCACGAGCGGAGCCCGCCCCCGTCCAGATCGCCCACCACATCCGCCGGCTCGGCGACACCACCGCGTGGATCACCGCCGCGAAGGAGGCTGTCGCGCACGCCGAAGCCGTCGGCGACGACGGAGTCACCGCCGGCCTTCTCGAGCAGCTCCTCGACGAACCCGCGCTCGGCCCCGTCGACCGCGGCTCCTGTGCGCTGACGCTCAGCCGCATCGCCAGGTACCGCAGCGATCCCCCTGCCGCCGCAGCCGTCCTGCGCCGCATCCTCGCCGACCCCGCGCTCGACACCGCCACCCGCGGCGAGATCAGGCTCAACCTCAGCTTCGCCCGTGGGCTGTCCTCCATGACCGTCAACGAGGAGAGCCTCGACGAGCTCGAACGCGCCGTCGCGGAACTCGTCGGCAACCCTGAACAGGCGGCGGCCGCCATGACCGCCCTCAGCCTCGGCTCCCTCATCAGCGCCGGCAGCGGTGATGCCACCGAGAGCCTCGCCCTGATGGACCGGGCCGCCCGGCTGGCCGACGCCGGGCCCGACCCGTCCGCCCGGACCCTCGTCCTGATCAACCGCATCACCCTGCTGGAGAGCCTCGGCGACCCGAGCTGCAGAGATCTCCTGGCCCGGCTGCCCCGTACCAGTGCCGACCGGGGCGTCCTCCAGCTGTGCGCCCGTTGCCTGCACGACGCCGCCTACTTGGAGCTGTCCCGCGGCTGCGACGGCGTTGCCCGGTCACTCGTCGACGAGGCCGAGGACATCTGCCGCCGCATCTCCTCCTTCTACCTGCTGTCCAGCTGCCGCATGATACGGCTGCACCTCGACCTCCTCGGCGACCACTGGGACGGCCTTGAGGAGCGGATCGGCACCGTGCTCCGCGACACTGCCGAGAACAGCACCGCCCACGTCGGCGCCCACGTCGCCCGTGCCATCCTCAACACCGCCCGCGGCCGATGGACCAGCGCCCGCGAGACCCTCACCCCGCTGGCCGACGCCTTCACCGAGCAGGTCGGGCCGCAGGCCGTGATCGCACTGGCCCGGATCGAACTCCTGGAGAACCGCGCGGCGGCAGCCTGGCAGCGCCTGGTGCCGGTCATCGCCGCCATACGCCGCAGCCAGATCTGGGTGCGGCCCGCCGCATTGCTCCCCGTCGCCGTGCGCGCAGCTCTCGGCTGCGGACTGCATTCCGAGGCGGCCGAGTTGGTGGCGGAGGCCGACCGCGGCATCGAAGGCCGGAGTGCTCCTGGCGTGGTCGCGGCCGTCGACTGGAGCCGCGCCATGCTGGCAGCCGACACCGACACCCTGGGCGCCTTGGACCTCCTGCACCGCGCCCGTATCCGCTACGAGGACATCGGGCGCGTGCATGCAGCCGCCCTCGTCGCCGAGGACGCCGGCCGGCTCCGGCTGACCACCGCCCCCGAGCACCCCGCGGACGCCGCCCGCGACCTCCAGGACGCCCACGCCGTCTTCACCCGCCTCGGCGCGACCGTCGACGCCGCCCGCTGCGAACAGGCGCTCCGCGCCTGCGGCCGTCCCCGCCCGGCACCCCTCCCGCACGCCACCGCGGGCCTGTCCCCGCGCGAGCGGCAGGTTGCCGAACTCCTCGCCGACGGCGCGAGCAACCGGCACATCGCCCAGGCCCTCTCGCTGTCCCCCCGCACCGCCGAGCATCACGTCGCGGCAACCCTCCGCAAGCTCGGCGTCACCCGCGCCCACGTGCGCGACGCGCTCGGCCCCGCACTGTGAGGCATCCGCTGGGCGGAGTTCCGGTCCGGGGCGTCGGGGGAGTACGTCCCGGACCGGGGGGCGTCCCACAACGCCGAACAAAAGATATCACTACCCATCAGATACAAACATAGGACCACATCCGCCGCCGAGCACCCAGAACCCTTGACGGATGGGGTCGCGGGAGGTTTCCTGAACCCCGCCACGTTTGAATCGGTTTGGACCTGATGCTTTGCGTTGCCTTCCCGTTCTGGGCGGCACCGAGCCGGGAGTCACCCATGCACGCTCACCCCGTCCGTCCCGCCGCCACGCTGGGCGCCTGTCTGATCCTCGGCCTGGCCTTCTGCTCGGCAGGGTGCGGTCCCGCCACCGCCGACCCGGAGCCGATCACCACCGTCGGAGGGAAGGTCTCCCTCACCTATCTGCAGAAGCAGGGCGATCAGGAGTACTTCCGCGAGGAGGCAGCGGGCGCCCGGGCGCGAGCCACCCAACTGGGGGTGGACCTGCAGGTCGTGGACGTCGGCAGCGATGCGAGCAGGGCGGTCGCGGAGGTACGGGCGGCCATCGGGCGGAAGACCAACGGTCTGATCGTCGCCGCACCCGACCCCGCGGTCGGGCCGCAGGTCGCCGAGCTGGCGCGGAGCGCGAAGGTCGCGCTCCTGGCGTCCGACGACGAGCTCTGCACCACCGACCCCGTGCCGTCCACCTGCGACAAGGATCAGTTGGTCGCGCGGATCGGCTTCAGCGGCACCCGGATGGGCGCGGAGGTCGGCAAGCGCGCCGCACAGGAGTTCGCGAAGTCCGGGTGGGCGCAGTCCGACACCCGAATCGTCTCCGCCTGGAAGCAGGATGTCACCGTCTGCCAGGATCGGGTCAACGCCGCCGAGGACGCGTTCATCGCCACCGCCGGGGCCAGCATCGAGAAGATCGCCGTCCCCACCGACAACACCGCTCTGGGTGCCCAGAGCAGGGTCGCCGCGATCCTCGCGACCCACCCGCGGATCAGGCACTGGATCGTCTGGGGCTGCAACGACGAGAACGTCCAGGGCGGCGTCACCGCCCTGGAGAACGCCGGCTTCAAGGCCGAGGACGTGATCGGCGTCGGCCTCGGCGCCTACCTCGCCTGCAAGGACTGGAACGGCACCAAGCCCTCCGGCATGAAGGCCGCCCTGTTCATCAACGGCAAGGACGTCGGCGCCCTCGCCGTCCAGACCATGTACGACAAGCTCAAGAACGGCAAGGACTTCCCCAAGGAAGCCTTCGCCAAGACCACCATGGTCGACGCCACCACCTGGAAGTCCGCCGGCGTCAGCTGCAGCTGACCAAGAACGGCCGGACCGCGCGTGGATTCCGCCGGCATCGGCCCCGAGTTCGACCGCGTTGTTTTCGAATCCGGTTCCCCACGGGACGAGGCTGGGATGGCAGTGACAGATCAAGGACTTCTCGCGCGGCAGCGGCGCGCGCTCATCATGGGTGCGGTGCGCCGTGACGGCGCGGTGCGGGTCTCGGACCTGGTGGTGAGCCTCGGGGTCTCCGACATGACCGTCCGGCGCGACCTGGAGGCCCTGGTCCGCAGCGGCATGGTGGAGAAGGTGCACGGTGGCGCGGTGGCGGCCACCGGCAGTGGCGAGGAGCTCGGGTTCGCCGTCAAGTCCTCGATGGAGTCGGACGCCAAGGCCGCCATCGCCGACGCGGCGGCCGCCCTGGTCGAGCCGGGCAGCGTGGTCGGGCTCGGCGCCGGCTCGACGGCCCATGCGGTGGCCGAGCGGTTGCTGCACGTCGAGGATCTGACGATCCTCACCAATTCCCTTCCGATCGACCAGCTGGTCCGGAATTCGACGGTCCCGCGTTCGAGACCGGTGGTTCTGCTGACCGGTGGAACGGCGACCCGGTCCGAGGCTCTGGTCGGACCGATCGCGGACCGCACGATCGAGTCGCTGCATGTCGATGTACTGATCCTCGGGGCGCACGGTGTGATGGCGAACGAGGGACTCTCCAGTCCCAACCTCGCCGAGGCGCAGACCAACCGGGTGTTCATCTCCCGTGCGCGCCAGGTGGTGGTGGCAGCGGACCACACGAAGTGGGGCACGGTCGGACTGAGCTGTTTCGCGGACCTCGGGCAGGTGGGGGCATTCGTCACCGATGCGGGAATGCCGGTGGAGGCCCAGGCCGCGCTCCGCGACCGGGTCGGGCAGCTGTTCGTCGTGGGCGTCGACGACGAGGAGGATTCCGACCGCTGACGGCGCGACGGGGGCGAGGACCGCGCACCCGGCCGGACAGAACCCCGGCGATAAAACGGTCCGGGCCACGAATTCTTGACGGCCCGCGCGGAGATTGTGTCGGATGGGGAATCCGGTCGCGGACCGATCACCCGGCGACCGGTCGGGCTTCCCGCGGCCTCCCACCCCTCGGCCGGGGCAGAGCCCGTTCCCACCCGCACCCTCTTGACAGTTGCATGACATATACCCTTCCAGATGTTGGTAATTGGTGGAACACCCGGCGGCGGATCCACCATGCCGCACCCACCCCTCGCCTGTGCGGCTGCGACACCACCGCTCCCCCTGCGACTGGCGACAACCCGTCAAATTGGCTGCATTACACCAAGGTTGACCGGCCCGTCGCACCCCACGGGCCGATCCCGGGAGTAGATGGTCACAAGGTGATCTCAACCCCCCGCCACCCTTGACGGCGCACGTAACGGCGCTGTCATATGTGCCATACAGTTTGAACCTGTTGGTTTCTGGGGGTTTGACTCCGCGCCGCTCAGCAGCGGCATCCACCGGCCGCTTCCCCCCGCATCACCTACCCCCGCTCGAAGGAGCTCCCCATGTTCCGCACCACCAGCCGTGCCGTCGCCGCCGCAGGCCTGCTGCTCACGCTCGGTCTGACCACCGCCTGTTCCACCGGTCAGGAGTCGGCGACGTCGGACGCCGCCCCCGCGGCGCCGGTCAGCGGCAAGATCTCGATCACCTACCTGCAGAAGCAGGGCGACCAGGAGTACTTCGTCGGCGAGGCCGCCGGCGCCAAGGCCAGAGCGGCCGAGCTGGGCATCGACCTGAAGGTGGTGAACCTCGGCAACGACGCCAACAAGACGGTCAGCGAGGTGCAGTCCGCGATCGCCCAGAAGACCAACGGCCTGATCATCGTCGTTCCGGACCCGGCCGTCGGCCCGCAGGTCGTCCAGACCGCCAAGGACGCCAAGGTCGCGCTGCTCACCTCCGACGACCAGATCTGCGCCACCGGCCCCGCCCCCGCCTCCTGCGGCAAGGACGACCTGGTCGCCCGGATCGGCTTCTCCGGCGAGCAGATGGGCGGCGAGGTCGGCAAGCGCGCCGCCGAGGAGTTCAAGAAGGCCGGCTGGAGCCCGGCCGACACCCGGATCGTCTCCGCGTGGAAGCAGGACGTCACCGTCTGCGGCGACCGCGTGAAGGCCGCGAAGGCCGCGTTCACCGCGGGCGCGGGCGCCGAGGTGAAGAACATCGACGTCGCCACCGACAACACCCCCACCGGCGCCCAGGACAAGATCGCCGCCACCGTCACCGCCAACGCAGGCGTCAAGCACTGGATCGTCTGGGGTTGCAACGACGAGAACGTCCAGGGCGGCGTCACCGCCCTCGAGAACGCCGGCATCGGCGCCGACAACGTCATCGGCGTCGGCCTCGGCGCCTACCTCGCCTGCAAGGACTGGAGCGGCACCAAGCCCTCCGGCATGAAGGCCGCCCTGTTCATCAACGGCAAGGACGTCGGGGCCCTCGCCGTCCAGACCATGTACGACAAGCTCAAGAACGGCAAGGACTTCCCCAAGGAAGCCTTCGCCAAGACCACCATGGTCGACGCCACCACCTGGAAGTCCGCCGGCGTCAGCTGCAGCTGACCAAGAACGGCCGGACCGTGCCCCCGCGGACCGGCTGCCGCTCCGGCCCCGGCTTCCTGCCCCCGCCGGGGCCGGAGCGGCCCCGACCACGAGAGGCCACGTCGCCCGTCTCCCCGCGACGCCTGTGCCCACCCACCTCTCCGGACCACTCGAAGGCGACCCTCATGAGCGAAGCCCACGGCAGCAACCCGAACCCCCGCCCACCCACCGCAGCCACCACCGGTGCCACCGGGGTGCGACACGTCACCAAGCGGTTCGGAGCCGTGCAGGCCCTGGACGGCGTCACGCTCGACTTCCCACCCGGCCAGGTGACCGCGCTGATGGGCGAGAACGGCGCCGGCAAGTCCACCCTGCTGAAGATCCTCACCGGCGACCACCAGCCCACCCAGGGCCACGTCGTCCTCGACGGCAGGCCAGTCCAGCTCGCCTCGCCGACCGACGCCCGGCGGGCCGGGATCCGGATCATCCCGCAGGAACCCGAGATCATCCCGCACGTCTCCGTCGCCGAGAACGTGTACGCCGGCGCGCTGCCGCGTGCAGCGGGCCGGCGCCTGGACCGGGCGGAGCTGCGCCGCCGGATCACCGCCGACCTGACCCGCCTCGGTTTCGACAAGGTCCTCGACCCCGACCTGATCGGATCCCAGCTCACCCCGGCCCAGCGTCAACTGGTCGAGATTATGCGGGCGTTGACCGGCGAGGCCAAGGTGATCGCCTTCGACGAACCCACCTCCTCGCTCTCCGAGCACGAGGTCGACGCGCTCTTCGCCCTCATCCGGCGTCTGCGCGACGAGGGCGTGGCCGTCGTCTACGTCTCCCACCGCATGCAGGAGATCTTCCAGCTCGCCGACCGGATCGCCGTCCTGCGCGACGGCGCCCTGGTCGGCGTCCAGGACGCCCGGACCACCGACGAGGGCGAGCTGGTGCGCCTGATGGTCGGCCGGAATCTCAGCGCGATGTTCTCGCGCCCGCGCGTCGCCACCGACCGGCTCGTCCTCGACGTCCGCGGTCTCACCACCGACGACGTCCGCGACGTCGACCTGCAGGTCCACGCCGGCGAGGTGGTCGGCCTCGCCGGGCTCATCGGTGCCGGACGTTCCGAACTCGCCCTCGCCCTCGCCGGCGACCGGCCGATCCGGTCGGGCACCGTCACCCTCGACGGACAGGTCCTGCCGTCCGGCAGGCCCGGCGAGGTGATCCGGGCCGGTCTCGGGCTCGCCCCCGAGGAGCGCAAGGCCCAGGCGCTGTTCCTGCAGCGGTCGATCCGTGACAACACCTCCACCGTGGTCCTCGACCGGCTCAGCCGGTTCCGCTTCGTCCGCCGGTCGGCGGAACGGCAGTTGGCCCAGGAGTTCACCGATCGGCTGCGGGTGCGCACCCCCTCGATCGAGCACGAGGTACGCAAGCTCTCCGGCGGCAACCAGCAGAAGGTGGTCCTCGCCCGCTGGCTGGCCCGCAAGCCCAAGGTGCTGATCCTCGACGAGCCGACCCGCGGCATCGACATCGGCGCCAAGGCCGAGATCTACCAGATCATCGCCGACCTCGCCGCCGACGGCGTCGCCGTCCTGGTCATCTCCTCCGAACTCCCCGAGGTCCTCGGCCTCGCCGACCGGATCGCCGTCATGCAGAACGGCCGCATCACCGGCGAACTCGACCGCGCCGAAGCCACCGAAGAAGCCATCCTCAACCTCGCCATGGCCGACGACCTCGCCCCCGCCCGTACCCCTGGAGCCACCGCATGACCACCACCACCCCGAGCACCGGCCGCACGGCGACCGAGCCGCAGCACAAGAACCGGGGCCGGCTCGCCAACCGGGCCGCCCTCAACGGGCAGAACATCAGCCTGATCGGCGCCCTCGTCGTCGTCCTCGCCCTCTTCGGCGCTTTGAACGACAACTACCTCAGCCTGAACAACATCCAGGTCATCGCCGAGGCCGCCACCATCACCGGACTGCTCGCCGTCGTCCAGACCGTCGTCATCATCTGCGGCGGCCTCGACATCTCCGTCGGCTCCCAGGCCGGCGTCGCCTCCGTCGTCTCCGCCATGGCCTTCACCACCACCGGCTCCAACGCCTACGCCGGCATGGCCGCCGCCGTCGCCGTCGGACTGCTGATCGGCCTCCTCAACGGCGCCGTCATCGTCTACGGCCGCGTCAACCCCACCATCGCCACCCTCGCCGGCCTCGCCGCCTACAAGGGCCTCGCCCAACTCCTCTCCGACGGCCGCGCCCAGGGCTACGTCCTCAACGACCCCGTCTTCGTCTTCCTCGGCCGCGGCGCCATCGCCGGACTCCCCGTCATGGTCTGGATCCTCATCGTCGTCGCCCTCGCCGTCCACGTCCTCCTCAAGTACACCGACCTCGGCCGCAACCTCTACGCCATCGGCGGCAACGACACCGCCGCCCGCCTCGCCGGCATCAACATCAACAAATACCTCGTCGCCGTCTACGGCCTCATCGGCATCGTCTCCGCCGTCGCCGGCATCCTGCTCACCGCCCGCACCGGCTCCGGCCAACCCACCTCCGGCAGCGAAGGCCTCGAACTCAAGGCCATCACCGCCGCCGCCCTCGGCGGCTGCGCCCTCAAGGGCGGCAAGGGCGGCATCGGCGGCACCCTCCTCGCCGTCGCCCTCCTCGGCGCCCTCGAGAACGGCCTCACCGTCCAGGGCATCAACTCCTTCTGGCAGAACGTCGCCCAAGGAACCCTCCTCGTCGTCGCCGTCGTCGTCCAGCAACGCCGCACCGGCGAACGCGCCGTCGGCCTCCCCGCCTGACCGCACGGCAGCCGCAGCAGTACCCACCGAACCCCGTCGGGGAGCTGTCGTACGAAGGCCGCAGCAATGGAGCGGCGGCTGACAGCCCGTCTCCCGACGGACCGGCGAAGGCCGCTGAGGGTCGGCCGACTCGCCACCCTGCCGGTGGCGTCCAACCGATCGGACGCCACCGGCAACCCCGTTCCCACCGGGATCCGCACTTCGGTGAGTGGAGATGAGGAAATGGCGTCATACGCAGCGGGCACGCATTCCGCGGCCGTCTATCTGTGCCGGGACCTGCTGGACCTCCGTTCCGCCCTCACGGAGTACGCCCTCGACAACGGCTTCTCCGTCCCCGCCGTCTACGTGGACAGCGGGTGCGGGGCCGCCGCCGGTCGGTCCGCGCTGGGCAGCCTGGTCGGTGCGGTCGAGCAGGGCCTCTACGACACGGTGATCGTCCCGGCCATGCCGGTCACGGGCACCGACCACGGCGGTGCGGGTGCCGTCGTGCGCCGCTTGCGGGCCGCGGGTGGCCGGGTCGTCGAGATTCCGCAGTAGTCTCCGCGGCCCCGGGCCGTCACCGCCGGGCTCTCGATGCCTCACAGCTCGGCGGGGCCCGCTGTGTGCGCGACGATCTCGTAGAGCCCGGGCGCGACCTTCCTGAATCGGCCGCCGGCCTGCTGCGCGAGCCTGGCACGCTGAACATCCGTACGATCGACCGCCAGGCCGGGCGGCACGTCCACGAACGCGCGGACGAGGTCGACCTCGTCGTCTGTCAGGCCATGATCCGACATCAGGGCGCCTCCTGCCCTCGACATCCCCCGCCGACATCACCGTCCGCCGCGGCGGACGAACCAGCAGCCCGTAGCGTTTGTGCAGCGTTTCGCCCGGTCGCCGCCCCGTCCGCCTACTGCCCGGCCGGGGCGGCGTGGGACAATACTCTGCGTGGCGGCGCGTTCGGAGTAGTGCGGAGATGCTGCATGTCAGGCTCAGGAGCCGGGAGTCCCGCTTCCCACCGTACGGGTTTCGCCTTCGTGGGGCGCGAGGTGGAGCTGCGACAACTGCTGGCCGCCGTGGGCGAAGGTGCGACGGTGGTGCTCGTCGAAGGTGAGGCGGGCATCGGGAAGTCGCGTCTGCTGCGGGAGGCCGCAGATCGCCTGACCGCCGCCGGTGTGCCGGTTCTCCAGGGTGGCTGCCATCCGCTGCGCGAGCCGCTGCCGTTCGGTCCGCTCGTCGACGCGCTGCGTGACGGGTCTTCGTGGTTCGGACCGGTGCAGCGGTTCAGCCCCGCGACGGCCGTCCTCGCCCCGTACCTGCCCGAGCTCGCCGACCGGCTGCCGGCCATGCCCGCGGGAGGCGGGTTCGGCACGCCCGGGCAGCAGCTGATGCGCGCGGTGCACGACGCCCTGCGTGACCTGGGCCCGGTCGTCCTGATGGTGGAGGACCTGCACTGGGCCGACGACGGCACCCGCGACCTGCTGTCCCTCCTGGCCCGCAACCCTCCCGAGCAGCTGCGGCTGGTGCTCACCTACCGCGCGCACGACCTGCGCGGCGGCCGGAGCGTGCTCGGCTCGCCCTACCGTCGGCCGCTCGGCGTGGGTGGTACCGAGATCGCTCTGCGGCCCCTGCCGGAGGAGGAGGTCCGCAGGCTCGCCGTCTCGGTGATCGGGCCGGCCGCGGCCGGATCCCTGTGCCGGGAGCTCTTCGAGCGCAGCGGCGGCCTGCCGCTGGCCGCCGAGGAGGACCTTCTCGTCCTCGCCGACCGTCTGGCCCGGGCCGGTGGGGGCGGTGTGCCGCTCTCGCTCGAGGACGCGCAGGTCCCCCGCGCGCTCCAGGAGGCGGTGAACAGCCGCGTCGACCCGCTCGGTCACGACGCGCGGGCCGTGGTGCAGGCCGCGGCCGTCCTGGCGGTACCGGCCCGCGAGGAGGTGCTGTCCGCCATGACGTCGCTGACCGACGAGCAGACCGAACAGGCCCTGACCGACGCGCTCGGGGCCGACGTCCTGGTCGAGAGAGCGCCCGGCAGGTACGGCTTCCGGCACGTGCTGGCACGTCGCGCCGTGTACGACACCATTCCGGGTCCGCGGCTGCGCCGCCTGCACGGTCGGGCCGCCGACGTCCTGTCCCGGGAGGCAACACCCGCACTCGTCCAGGTCGCCCACCACACCCGCCGGCTGGGTGACATCGCCGCCTGGCTTCCCCGGGCTCGGGCGGCCGCGGAACACGCGGTCGCGGTCGGCGACAACGGCATCGCGGCGAACCTGCTGCAGCAGCTCCTCGCCGAGCCGGAGCTGCCGGCCGAGGCGCGTACACGCAGCGCTCTCGACCTCAGCCGCATCGTGGACTACATGGCCGACCCCCGCGCCGGCATCGCCCTGCTCCGTCGGATCCTCGCCGACCCGGCGCTGGACGTGGTCACCCGCGGCGAGATCCGCCTCCACCTCGGACTCCTGCTGTTCTTCGGCGCGGACGTCCGGGCCGCCGCCACCGCCGAGCTGGAACGGGCGATCGGTGAGCTCCGGGACCGGCCCGACCTGGCCGCGGTCGCCATGGCCTCGCTGGGCCTGCGGACCTCCACCGGAATGACGATCGCCGAGCGGCTGGGCTGGATGGAGCGGGCGACCGCCAGCATCGCCCACAGCGACAACGCGGTTGCCCGGGCGACCGTCCTGGCCAGCCGGATCAGCCTGCTCGCCAGCCTGGGCGACCGCGAAGCCGATGTGATGCTCCGGCAACTGCCGCGGGACGACCCCGATCGCGACGTCCAGCGGCAGTGCGCCCGGGCGCTGCACAACGCGGCGGACGCGATGTACCTGAGCGGCAACGACGAGCGGAGCCGTGTCCTGCTCGCGGAGGCCGAGGGCGTCGCCCGCCGGATCGGGAACCCGAGCGTGGAGGCCGGCTGCGGGGCGATCGCGCTGAAGCTGGATCTCGCAGGCGGGCGCTGGACCGGTCTGGAGGACCGGATCGAGACGCTCATGAGTCAGGCCGTCGAGGGCCACTGGGCGCACGTCGAGGCCCGGCTCGTGCGTGGTCGGCTCGACCTCGCGCACGGTCGGTGGGCCCGCGCACGCGAGGTGTTCACCTTCCTGATGACCGAGGAGCACGGCGAGATCTTCCTCCTCGGGGCGGCCTCGCTCGCGCGGACCGGCCTCCTGGAGGAGAAGCCGGAGGACGCCTGGGAGGTCGGCCGGCTCGGCGTCCGCGAACTGCGGGAACGGGGCGGCTGGGTCTGGGCGACCGACCTCGTGCCGACCGCGGTCGAGGCGGCCCTCGCGTGCGACCTGGTGGCGGAGGCCGAGCGCCTGGTCGCCGACGCGGCAGCCGGAACCGCGGGCTGCGACACCCCTGGCGCGGAGGCCGAGATCGCCTGGAGCCGTGGGCTGCTGGCGGCAAAGACCGCGGTGGACGACGGTGACGGCCTCGCTGTGGCGGTCCGTCACCTGGACGACGCCCGCCTGCGGTACAGCGGAATCGGTCGCCCCTACCATGCCGCGCTCGTCTGCGCCGCCGTCGGCCGGATCCTCGTCCCCCACCACCCCCAGCAGGCCGCTGCCCGGCTGGAGGAGGCGTTCCGGGCCTTCACCCACCTCGGCGCGCTCGCGGACAGCGGACGCTGCGAGCAGCTCCTGCGCACCATCGGCCGGCACCGGGCCCAGCCCCGCGACCGGCGCACGTACGGCACGGACCTGTCTCCTCGTGAGCAGCAGGTCGTCCGGCTCCTCGTCGACGGCGCCACGAACCTCGACATCGCCCGCGCGCTCGGCATCTCCACCCGCACCGCCGAGCACCACGTCGCCAGTGTCCTGCGCAAGCTGCAGACCACCCGCCACCAGCTGCGCGGCGCTCAGCCGCCGCTGTTCTGACCCTCGGCGGCCGCCAGCGGGCTCGCCGGTCGGGTGGTCACGGGGTGGGGCCGGACTCCTCGTCCTCGATGCCGACCACGAGGAGCTGTCCGACCCGGTCGCGCAGGACGCGCTGGGCCTCGGTGGGCAGGCCGGCGTCCGTGACGAAGAACCCGACCTGCGAGAGGTCCGCGAAGGTGCTCAGGCCGACGGTGCCCCACTTGGTGTGGTCGGCCGCGACCACGACCTGGCGGGCCCGGGAGATGAACGCCCGGTTCGTCTGGGCCTCGGCCAGGTTGGGGCTGGACAGCCCCTCCTTCTCGGTCACGCCGTGGGTTCCGAGGATCAGCACGTCCACGTGGAGGGACTCGATGGTGCGGTCCGCGATCGGGCCGACCAGGGCCTCCGACCGCGTCGCCGTCCCCCCGGTCAGGAGCACCGTGGGCGGCTTCGGGTTCACCGTCCTGGCATTCCGCACGAACTGATCGATCGGCAGCGAATTGGTGAGGATCGTCAGGTCTTCCACGTGCAGCAGGCGCTTGGCCACGGCGAACGTCGTCGTACCCGCGCTCAGGGCGACGACGCTACCGGGCTTCACCAGGGCGGCCGCCGCGTCGGCGATGGCGGCTTTCGCGGCCGACTCCAGCCCGGACTTGACGGCGAATCCCGGCTCCTCCCCGCTCCCGGTCGTCGCGACCGCGCCGCCGTGGACCTTCTCGACCATCCCCCGGCGTTCCAGGGCGTCGAGGTCGCGCCGGACGGTCATGTCGGAGACGCCCAGGGCGGCCACCAGATCGGAGACGCGGACCGCGCCGTCACGGCGCACCGCCTCCAGGATCAGAGCACGCCGCTGTCCCGCGAGCAGTCCTTGATCCGCCGCCACTGCCACCCCAGACTCGTCCACCTGCGATCCGGCTCCGAATATAGCGCAGCCGATCTTCGGTGCCACCGGGCCGGACACGGCCGGGAGTCCGACGGGGCGTGACGGCGCCGGGCGCGGTGGCACCGTCGATCACCCAGGTCCCCGGCCGGACCCGGACCGGTTCGTCGGTGCCGTCCCACCGGACGTACCAGAGCAGGACCCCGGGGAGGAACCACCGGCGCCGGGCCTCCACGAGCGTGCCGGCCCGGGTCACCTGCCGGTAGTGCACCACCCGCGCACCGACGTGAAAATCCGCGTCGGTCATGCGGGGCCTCCCAGGACAGCTGTCCACTTCGAAGTCGTCATCGCCTTGCTTTCGGAGGTGCGGGTGCGGCCGATCCCGCAGTCGTGGCGGGACCGGCCGGGGACGGGACTCAGGCGCAGGTCAGCTGGATGCCGGCCCAGTCGGCGTGGTCGTACGCCTTGCCGTCGCCGCCGTCGGAGACCTGGAGCAGGAGCTCCTGGGCGCCGTCGAGCCGGGCCGTGAGACGGACGGGGCCGTCCTGGCCGGTGAGCAGGCCGCTGTCGGCGACCTTCTGCCCGTCGGCGTAGATCTGGAAGGTGGCGGAGCCCTTGCTGCCGACCTCCTCGTCGATGCCGACGTCGGTGGTGAGGGCCGTGCAGCTGCCCCCGAGGTTGTACGTGATGAGCGACGGCGCGTTGGTGCCGATGCCCTGGTCGTACGTGCTGGTGCCGATCCGCAGCGGGTTGCGGCCGTCCCCGGCGCCCGATTCGCCGTTGCTCCGGTCGGTTTCGACGGGCCCCCAGCCGTTGGTGGCGGTGGTCCAGGACCGGGCGGTGAGCGAGGCGGTGGTGGCGTCGGAGCCGGGGGTGGGTCCGCAGGTGAGGCGGGGTTCGGCCCAGTCGCCGTGGCCGCTGCCGTCACTGCCGGGAGCGGTGGTGATGAGGCGCAGTTCCTCGCCGCCGGTCAGGTCGGCGGTCAGGCGCAGGGCTCCCTGTCCGGCGGTGCGCGGGCCGCTGTCGGCGACGACGGTGCTGTCGCGGTAGACGCGGAAGATGACCGAGCCCTCCGGCGTCTCGTCGTCGACGCCGACGTCGACGACCAGGTTCCGGCAGGTGCCGCCGAGGTAGTAGTGGACATCGGTCTCGGCGCGCGTCCCCAGGCCCTTGCGGTACTGGACGCTGTTGATCGTGAGCGGTCGGCCGTCGCCCGTGCCCGGACCGCCGGCGCTGTGGTCACGCTCGACGGGGGCTGCGGCGTAGGTCGCGGTCGGGGCGAGGTCACCGAGCTGGAAGGTGCCGCCCGGCATGTCGGTGCGCAGCGCCGGGGTGAGCCGGTACATCGCGGTGCCGTGCGAGGGGAGCGTGGCGGTGATCGTGCCGTCGCTCTGGCTGGTGGCCTTCGACCACAGGTCCTTGAGGGTGTACGAGGACGCGCCGCCGATGCCGGCGGCGGCCGCGGTGGTGGAGACGGTCTGGGTGGTGGCGGTCTCGTTGGTGAGGGTGATGGCGCGGGAGCCGTCGGCGAGGGGCTTGCTCATCACGACGAGGCCGCCGTTGTTGGCGATGACGGTGCCCTGGCGGCCGAGGGGATCCTGGTCGACGGCGATGACGTCGGTGTTCTTGAGGATCTCGTAGGTGGCGGGGGTCACCTTGCGCAGGTCGGTGCCGATGAGCAGCGGGGCGGCCATCTCGGCCCAGAGGCTGAAGTGGGTGCGGTACTCGGTGTCGGTCATGTGGCCGTTGCCGACTTCGAGCATGTCGGGGTCGTTCCATTCGCCGGGGCCGGCGAAGGGCGCGAGGGCCTGGTTGACGTGGGCGATTCCGATCATGGAACCCCAGCTGTCGCCGATGTCGCCGGTGGTGCGCCAGGAGCTGCCGACGTCGCGGGCCCAGGTCCACGGCCGGGTGGTGCCCCACTCGCAGATGCCGTAGAGGATCGGGCGTCCGGTGGCCTTGAGGGCGTCGCCCATCACCTGGTACCGCTCGACGCCACTGCCGTAGCAGGAGTCGTACTTGAGGTAGTCGACGCCCCACGAGGCCCACAGGTTCGCGTCCTGCTGCTCGTGGCCGAGGCCGCCGGGGAAGCCGTTGCTCGCGCAGGTCTTGGTACCGGCGCTGGAGTAGATGCCGAACTTCAGGCCCTTGTCGTGGACGTAGTCGGCGACGGACTTGATGCCGTGCGGGAAGCGGACCGGGTCGGGCACGAGGTTCCCGGCGGCGTCGCGCGCGGGGAGCGCCCAGCAGTCGTCGAGGTTGACGTAGGTGTAGCCGGCGTCCTTCAGCCCCTGCGTGACGAAGAGGTCCGCGATGCCCTTCACCATCGCCTCGTTGAACTCCGCCCGGCAGCCGGTGGAGTTCCAGTTGTTGAAGCCCATCTGCGGGGTCTGGGCGAGGGAGTTCTGGAGTGCGGCAGCCGGGGCGGCCGCCGCGGTCTGCAGGCCGACGACCGCCACGGCGCTCAGGGCGGTGGTGCCGCCCAGGAGGGCGAGGGCGGTCGCGAAGCCGGTGACTCTGTGCCGGTTCTTGCGGGGAACGGACGCCAAGGAGGGCCTCCAGGCTCAATCGGAACACAAAGGAACCGAATCCAACGAAACCAAGCGTTTGAGAGCGTCGGGCCACCCGGCGCCGATGTCAAGAGATCCGACGAGCCGTCAGCACCCGCGGTCGGGGCGCAGAAGGCCGACCATCGACCGCCGAGAAAGCAGGAGTTGACGTTTAGCCCCAGATCAGAGCATCAGCCTCGGCCTTGGACCGACTGCCGTCCGCCGCGTCGGCAGTCGGCGCGAAACTCTGCGGTCGACGCTCGGCAGGCCCGAAGGGTTGACGCAGAATCAAACAGCGCGCTCTCATTGCTCCGGGGCTGGTGTTGACATCTGTTGGTTCGCCCGACCGGCGGCCACCCGCTCCACTCCCCGAACCTTCGACAGCACCAGGACCAGCCCGCCGAGCAGGGGTGCCCGCCTCTCCAGCACCGACGGAACCACCAGCGGCGTCCGATCGGACGGCAGCATCGCACCCAGCTCTGACGTCAGCCGGTCCGCCAACGGCTCCCCGCGGCCGGCCAGGGACCCGCCCAGGACGACCGCCGACGGGTCGAGGAGCAGCGTGGCAGTGGCCAAGGCCTGCGCGAGCAGGACCACGGCGTCCACGGAGGTCTCCCGGGGTCCGGTCGGGCCGCGGTCGAGGTCGTGCAGAAGCGGCACCTCCTGCAGGTACGCGTCGAGGCAGCCGCGGAGCCCGCACCGGCACGGGCGGCCACCGGGGCGCACCATGAGGTGGCCGAGCCGTCCGGCGCTGCCCGAGCTGCCGCGGTGGAGGGCGCCGCCGATGGCGATGCCGAGGTCGATACGCCGGTCCCAGGTGAGGTTGAGCAGCGTGCGGGCGCCCCGGGCCGGACCTTCCGCGTACTCGGCGAGCGCGCCCAGGCGGGCCGGGCTCTCCAGCGCGATCGGGATCTGCCAGCGCTGGCGGACCGCCCTGGCCACGGCGTCCGCGGTCGGTCCGCCCCGCCGCCCGGGACCACGGCCCCCCTCCTCCGGCTCCTCGACAGCCCCGCCGACGGACACGGCCGCGCCCAGCAGCGTCTCGGCGCCGCATCCGGCCTCGGCCAGCACCTGCTCGGACAGGCCGCACACCAGGTGGGCGACGGCTGCCGGGCCGGGCCGGGCCGGGATCTCGATCCGCCGCTCCGCGAGCACCTGCTGCGACCGGCTGCCGACGGCGACCGCGACGTACCGCTCCGCGACGTCGACCGCGAGTGCCGTCCCCGCGGCGTGGTCGAACGCCACCAGGAACGGCCGCCGGCCGGCCCGCCCCTGGGCCATCGGCCGCTGGACGACCAGGCCGGTCGGCTCCAGCTCGGCCAGCAGGCTCGCCACGGTGGTCAGGGACAGCCCGGCGTGCCGGGCGAGGTCCTGACGGGTCGTCGGCCCGTGGCTCCGCAGTGCGCGCAGCAGGGCGGTCCGGTTGGCCGCGCGCCGCCTCGCCGAGCCGTTGGCCGACGCGACGACGGAGCCGCCGTCGCCGCTGCCGACGGTCATCGGGCGGCCCCCGTCCGGGCCCGGCCGTCGAGGCGCAGGCGCGCCGTGACCAGGGTGCCGTCGGGGCCGGACTCGATGGTGCAGAAGTCGGTGAGGGCGCGGACCAGGGCCAGACCGCGCCCGCAGGCGATGCCGGCGTCGGCCTCGCTGCGCCGGGATCCGGTGCGTTCTCGCCAGCATCCGCAGTCCCGGACGGCGATGAGGAGGTCGACGGGGTCGATCCTCACCAGAACGCTGACCGAACGGCTGCCGCTGTGCAGGACCGCGTTGGTCACGAGCTCGCTGACCACGAGGCAGGCGATGTCACAGGTGCTGTCGGGCAGCGAGTGGTGACGGACGCAGCCGCGAACGAAGTGCCGGAACTGCGGGACGCAGGCGTCGCCCGACGCGGTGGTGCAGGCCGCCGCGTGCGAGCCCGCGGCTGCCGCCGTACGTGCCGTGCGGGTCTCGGCCGGCCCGGGGGCGCTGGTGGTGCTCATGGTGTCTCCTGGCGTGGTTCGCGCGGCTGCGGGGCACGGCGTGCCGAGGCCCCGGGGAGGCCCGGGTGCCGGCTGCGCGAGGGTGAATCGGTGGCGGACCGGATCGGCTCGGTGGCGGGATTCCGCGGTGATTCCGCCGAGGGCGCCAGCCGGGGGCTGTGGGAACTCCCGTCCGGCGCACTTCCATGAAATCGCCGGGCGGGAGCGGCTTCCACGGTTTGGACGGCCGATTCCGGTGACATTCCTGTCTCCGCTGGGGGTGGAGGACGGGGCCGCTCCCGGTGGCACTAGGTAGTGGCAGCGGGTGGGTGGGCGCCGCGGTAGGTAGTGCTCCCGGTGGCCCGGGTACCGGGGCGGGGAGCGGCACCGAGTCGGCCGGGAGGACTTCGCCTCCCGGCCGGCTGGCATGCGGTTCAGGTGTCAGGCGCAGTACACCTTGGGGTCGGCCCAGTCGGCGTGGTCGCTGGTGTTGCCGTCGCCGCCGTCGCCGGCGACGAGCTCGAGGACGGTGGTACCGGCCGGGACGGGGATGTCGATGGTGGTGGCGGTACTGTCGCTGCCCCGCAGGACCGGGGTGGTCGTCAGGTCGGCTCCGTCGGCGCGGACGGTGTAGGTCACCGAGCCGCTCCCACCGACCTCGTCGTCGACGCCGACCGTGGCGGTGAAGCGGGTGCAGTGGCCGCCGACGTAGAGGCTGACGGTGCTCTTCGCGTTGGTGCCGACGCCCCGGGAATAGGTGGTGCCGCCGATCGTGAGGGTCTTGTTGTCGTTGCTCCTGTCGAGCTTGACGCCTCCGCCCCAGCCGTTCGTGGAGCCCAGGAACGGCAGCCTGCTGACGTCCGTGGTCGCCGTGGGGGCGGTCAGGTGGCGGACGGTATGGGTGTCGGTGAGCTGCTGGTCGCCGTTCTGCTGGGTATAGCCGGCGGTGGCGGTGAGGGAGGAGACGGCGGGGAGCGTCCCGCCCGGGGCGGTGACGTTCCAGGTGGCGGTGAAGGTCGAGCCAGGCGCGACGGTGGCCGTGGCGGTGGGGCCGGTGGGCTGCGCGGTCCAGCCGGTGGGCAGGCCGAGGGCGAGGCCGACGTTCGTGGCGCCGGGCTGTCCGCCGGGAACGGTGAAGGCGGCGGAGACGGGGTAGCTGCCGGCCGGGGTGGCGTTGTCGGGCGCGCTCAGGGTGAGCGCGGCGTTGTGGGCAGCCGGCACGGCGTAGGTGGCGGCGTCGTAGCCGGGTCCCGTGACCGGGGCGGGGTTCAGCGGGGAGGCGGTGGTGCCGAGGTTCTCCAGGGTCACGGTGCCCAGGCCTCCGTTGGTGCCGCCCTCGTTCCACAGGGCGATCGCGACGGTGTTGTCGCCGCGGGGGTCGAGGATGCCGTTGGGGATCGGGAAGACGTGCTGCGGGCCGACGTTGTTGATGTAGGTGCCCAGCAGCCAGCCGTTGACGTAGATCAGCGCCCGGTACTTGCGGCTCGGGTCGTCGGCGATCTTCAGGCCGACGGAGGTGTCCTGGCCGGGGGGAAGGCTGAGCGTGGCCTTGGTCCGGTACCAGGACACGCCGGGGGTGTTGTCACGGGTGGCGAGGGTGGTGCCGGCCCAGGAGCTGTCCGGGAAGCCCGGCAGGGTCCAGCCGGCCCGCTCACCGTAAAGGCCGCCGGTGTTCATCGGACCGCGGGCGGTGTCGACCGGGACCTCGCCGCCCCGGGCGCCCTGGATCCGCCAGGTGATGGTGGAGAGGGGTGCGCCGGTGACGAACGCACCGGTCAGACCGCGGGCCTGCTTGTTGGAGTCGTCGGTGCCGGGGTTCTGGTTGTGGCCCAGGTTCTGGACCAGGACCGACACCTCGTTGTCGGCGCCCGGCTTGAACACCCCGGCCGGGAAGGGAAAGCTGTGGCCGTTGCCGTCGCCGGTGGTGCCGAGGAACGTGCCGTTCACCCAGACCGAGTAGATCCCCGAGCCGCCGGTCAGCGCGGACAGGTTGATGCCGGTCGCCTCGGCGCCTGCCGCGAAGCGGCCGCGGTACCAGACATCGCCGTAGTGGTAGCCGTAGTCGTCGGCGAACAGCACCGGCAGCGTGACCGGCTTGGTGATGCTGTTGGAGCCGGTCCTGTCGGCGACCGTCCAGGAGGAGTCGTCGAACCCGGGCTGCGCCTCGAAGGACTCCGCGGCGTGCTTCCAGTCGGTCAGGGCGGGCAGGACCACCGGGGCGGGACCGGCGAGGCTGCCGGCGGCGGACCCGCCGGCGCCGGCCTGGGTGGCCAGCGGCGCTCCGTTCCAGGTGATCGGGTCGCTGCCGTTCGCGAACACCTCGATGCCCTGCTGCGAGGAGCTGTCGCCGGTCAGGTCGAGGCGGCCCGAGGACGCGGTGGCCGTGCGCAGCAGGTCGCTGCCGTGGACGAGGACCGGACCGTTCGCGGTGTCGGCACGCCAGAACTTCTTGGCGTTCCGGTCGTCGCCCAGCAGGAGCAGCAGCGGCCTGAGGCTGCCGGGGCCGCTGATCAGGACGCGGGCGAGGCCGCTGTGGGTGTAGTCGAGTCGTAGGTCGCCGGTGGCGGGGTCCCAGCTCTGGTCGACGGTTCCGGACAGCACCTGGACGGTCGGCTGCTCTGCGTAGTTGAGGACGGTCTCGCCGGCCTGGCCGCCTCGGCCGTAGAGGACGGCGACGTCCCGGTCGCCGATCTGGGCATGGGTGAGGATCTCCGAGGTGGAGTACTGCAGTTGGGTGGCGCCGAGCCGGTAGTCGGCGACCAGGATCTTGGAGTCGCGGCCGGCGAAGGTGACGGCGGTGCCGGCCTGCTGCGGGACAGTCGGGTAGGTGCGCGTCCTGGTGGTGTCGAGGACGTCGATCGCGTCGACTGCGACGAAGGTGCCGATGGCGGAGGGGTTCTTCTGACCGGTGACGGCGAGCTTGAGCGTGTGGGGGCCGGCGGTCAGGCCGTCCTTGCCGAAGAGGACCTGGTCCTTGGCCTCGGGGCCGGCGCCGTAGCTGTCGACGGTGGCGACCTTGGTGCCGTCGAGATACACGTCGGCGAGTCCGTGGTTGGCGGCCCTGGAGCCGATCCAGCGCACGGAGGTGCCGGTGAAGGGGATGGTGACACTGTCTCCGGCCGTGCGGGAGAACGACTCGGTCCGCTGGTACTCGCCGACGGTGTAGCTGGCGGTCCGGTCGGCGTGCGTCCAGGTGCCGGCGTACTGGAGCCCGGCGGAGGTGTCGTCGTGCGTGTAGCCGGAGTGGCCGCCGCCGACGGTCAGCGCGAGCCCGGTGGAGTCGGTGGACGTGGACGTGGAGTCCTTGTGCCGCAGGATGTGGAACTGGGTGCCGGTGTCCGGGCTGCGGCGGGCGGTGTCGGTGATCGCGGCCGGGTTGGTGAGCGCGGCGGACGGCGCCTTGTCGGTCCTGGTGATCGGGGTGACGCTCTGCAGGAAGTAGCCGATCAGCTTGTCCTGCTGGTACTTGTCGGAGAGCTGCCGCGGCTCGGTGATGGCCGCCCCGTAGTCGTACGAGGTGTAGGTACCGGAGACGGCCTGGCGGCCCCAGTTGGTACCGCCGTACGTCATGTAGAAGCTCTGCATGGTCGCGCCGGAGGCGATGTTGTTCTTGTAGAACACCGAGGCGAAGTCGGCGCCCATCTTCTCTCGGCACTTGTCGCCGTCGGACCCGCCCCAGCTGTTGATGGCACCGCCCTGGAACTCGGGGAGGTACAGCGGCTTGCCCGCGGGCTTCTTGCCGGAGTAGTCCGTCACCTGCTTCCAGGTCGGGTCGGCGCAGTTGAACAGCAGCGGGTAGTCGTCGGTGCCGTCGATGTCGACGGGGCTGCCGGGGAAGTTCCAGTGGTTCCAGTGGTTTCCGGTGAAGGGGACGGTGATGCCCGCGTCGACGGCCTTCTGCCTGAGGTGGGTCACGTACGCGATGTCGGCGGGAGCGGTGTGGGTGAACTCGTTCTCCAGCTGATAGGCGATGACCGTGCCCCGGCCGGTGGTGAGCTGGTGGCGCGCGATGATGGCGTCGATCCGCTCCAGCCACTCGTCGACGTTCGCGAGGTGGTCCGGGTCGGTGCTCTTCTCGTGTCCTGGCGTGACGTTCAGCCAGGCCGGGTAGCCGCCGCCGTCGACCTCGGCCTGGATGTAGGGGCCGGGCCGGGCGATGACGTAGATGCCGACCTCGTTGGCGATGTCGAGGAGCTTGTCGACGTCGCGCACCCCGGTGAAGTCGTAGACGCCCTTCTTCGGCGAGTGGTACGCCCAGTCGAAGTAGAGGGAGACCGCGTTGAAGCCGCCGGACTTCATCTTCTGCAGGACGTCGCGCCACAGGTCGGGGCTGGGCAGGCGGAAGTAGTGGAACTCGCCGCCCCAGATGTAGGTGGGCCTGTCGTCGATCCTGAGGGAGTAGTCGTCCCAGGTGACGGTGTGGGAGGTGGTTGCCACCGCGGGGGCCGCGACCGGCGCGGCCTGGGCGGGCACGAGGCCGGCGGGCCCGCCGAGAGCCATGGCCGCGCTGACCAGCAGAGCGGGAATCGCCCGGTGACCGCTCCTGCGCATTGTGTCTCCTGTCTGAGGGAGGGGTTTCGCCGGTACCTCGACCGGAGTGCTCGGGGCTCATGGGCGGGTCGGCGCCCGACCCGACAAGTCAACAAATTAGCCCAATAAAAACACTCAGATATCAACGGTATCCAACGTGGCGACACCAGGAAACGCGCCGTTCATCCACCCGTCAAGGGGGCCGACAGCGCCGACCGGCTTCGATACCTCGCCGTTACCGGCCCAGCATTTGGCCAACTACCTGTGAAAATGTCGCCATTGAAGGGGGTCTTGCATCGCTTGAGTCGCCACGCGCCCCGATGTTGACTTCTGTTCCATTTGGCGCTTCCATATGCCCCATCCAGTCGAAACATGCTGGAAACGAGCCGGCGTGCATCGCCAACGACGGAACCCGCCGCCGTCCTCCGAAGGAATCCGACGGATTCCCGCAGATCACGCGGGAGCCCTCCCCCAGGGCCGCCCCGGTCGGGTGATCGCTCGCACTCCCACCCCCCACTGCTCCAGGAGACGCCCATGTCCCCTCTCGGTCACTCCCGCCCTGCCTCCCGCCGCAGAACCGCCGCCGTCCTGGCCGCCGCGCTCGTCGCGGCCGTCGGCCCGCTCGCCACGGTCGGCGCGCCCTCGGCCTCCGCCCACGACAACGGCGTGGCCCTCAAGCCGCCCATGGGCTGGAACACCTGGAACTCGTTCGAGTGCAACATCAGCGAGCAGCTCATCCGCTCGGCTGCGGACAACCTGGTCTCGTCCGGGATGGCGGCCGCCGGCTACGACACCGTCGTCGTCGACGACTGCTGGTTCGACCCGCAGCGCGACGCCCAGGGCAACCTCCGCGGGAACGCCGCCCGCTTTCCCAGAGGCATGAAGGACCTCGGCGACTACCTGCACGCCAAGGGACTGAAGTTCGGTATCTACGAGGTTCCCACCGACCTGACGTGCGCTCAGCGCAACCACCAGTACAGCGGGGCCACCGGCAGCCGAGGGCACGAGCAGCAGGACGCGAACACCTTCGCCTCCTGGGGCGTCGACTTCCTCAAGTACGACTGGTGCTCCGATGAGGGCACCCTCGCGGAGCAGATCGCCGGCTTCACCACGATGCGCGACGCGCTGCGCAACACCGGCCGCCCGATCGTCTACAGCATCAACCCCAACAGCTTCCACCAGGACAAGACCGGCGCCACCTACGACTGGTCGTCCATCGCAAACATGTGGCGGACCACCGAGGACATCTCGGCCGACTGGGACAAGCCCAAGACGACGAACGCGTACTCCATGGGCGTCATGAACATCGTCCGCTACAACGGCCCCCTCGGGAGCCAGGCCGGCCCCGGCCACTGGAACGACCCCGACATGATGGAAGTCGGCGTGAAGAACAAGAACACGGGCCTGGAAAGCATGACCCCGGACGAGTACCGGTCCCACTTCAGCCTCTGGGCCCAGATGGCCTCCCCCCTCGTCGCGGGCAACACGCTCCCCGACATGACGCCGGAGGTCAGGGACATCCTCACCGACGCCGACGTGATCGCCGTCGACCAGGACAGCCTCGGCAAGGCCGCCCGGATCGTCGCCAACACCCCCACCCAGCTGCTGACCGTCCGTGAACTCGCCAACGGGGACCGCTCGGTCACCCTCACCAACACCGGCAGCACCACCGCCACGGTGACCACCTCCGTCGCCGAACTCGGCATCGCCGGCGCGCCGTCCTACACCGTCAAGGACCTGTGGTCCGGTGCCACGACCACCACCACCGGCGCCCTCTCCGCGACCCTCGCCCCGCACGCCACCGCCATGTACCGCCTCACCCCCGGCGGCCAGATCAGTGCCACCCAGGCCCTGCCGGCCGACGGTACCTACGAGATCGCCAACGCGACCACCCCCGGCCAGGTGATCGACGACCCCGGCCCCACCAAGGCAGCCAACACCCAGATGATCACCTGGGACCGGAACCAGGGCACCAACCAGCGCTGGATCCTCACCCGCAACACCGACGGCACCTACAGCCTGAAGAACCTGTACTCCAACCTCTGCCTCGACATCAGCGGCGCGTCCACCTCCGCCGGCGCCGCCGCCATCCAGTGGTACTGCAACGCCGGCTCCACCAACCAGAAGTTCGACCTCGTCCCCACCACCGCCAACGTGTACAAGCTCGTCGCCAAGCACAGCGGCCTCGCCGTCACCACCTCCGGCACGGCCAAGGGCTCCTTGCTCACCCAGCAGGCGGCCGCGCCCAACCAGACCTGGACCGTCGTCCGGACCGGCTGACCCGCAGGCCGAACCCGCCGGGCGCCCCGAGAACGGGCGCCCGGCGGAGAACGCACGCGTTCCCGGGACCTGGCCGGTCAGCAGGCCGAGTGGAACAATCTGTGACAGGACAGCTCGCTCGACCCGTTCGGAGATGCTCCATGCCGGCTGTGCGATCCGATCGGCCCGGTTCCGACCGCCGGTCGGGATTCGCGTTCGTGGGGCGCAAGGACGAGCTGCGCAGGCTGCTGGCGGCGCTCGGTGACGGCCCGGCGGTGATCTTCGTGTCCGGAGAGGCCGGCATCGGCAAGTCCCGGCTGCTCCAGGAGGCCACCGATCGACTGGCCGACGAGGCCGTTCCGGTCCTGCGCGGCTGGTGCCATCCGCTGCGCGAACCGCTGCCGTTCGGCCCGGCGATCGAGGCCCTGCGGGCAGGACGGTCACACTTCCGGCCCGGCGTGAGCTTCGGGCCCGCGACCGCCGCCCTCGCCGCCCACCTTCCCGAGCTCGCCGACCGGCTCCCCGAACCCGGCCCCGAAGCCGTCGAAGGCAACGCCAACCAGGGGCTGATGCGTGCGGTGCACGAGATGCTCGCCGCGCTCGGGCCGGCCGTCCTGATGGTCGAGGACGTGCACTGGGCCGACGACGCCACCCGCGACCTGCTGCTCCTGCTCGCCCGCAACCCACCACCGCACCTGCGGCTCGTCCTCACCTACCGGGAGCACGACCTGCCCGGCCCCGGCAACGTCCTCGGGCCGCCCTACCGCCGCCCCGTAGGCGTCGGCGGCACCGACATCGCGCTGGACCTGCTCACCGAGGCCCAGGTGCGGGAACTGGCCGTCTCCGTCGTCGGTCCGGCCGCCACCGGGCACCTGTGCCGGGAGTTGTTCGAACGCAGCGGCGGCCTCCCGCTCGCCGCCGAGGAGGACCTCCTCGTCGTGGCCGACCGCGTCGCCCGGACGCACGGCACCGACGCGGCGCCCGTACTCGACGAGGTGAGGGTTCCGCGTGCTGTTCAGGAAGCCGTGGACAACCGACTGGCGGGGCTCGACCCGGATGCCACGGCGATCGTTCAGGCGGCCGCCGTTCTGGCCGTCCCGGTCGGCGAGGAACTCCTCGCCGCGGTCGCCGCGCTGAGTGACGATCAGGCCGAGGACGCCGTGATCGCCGCGATCCGGGCCGACGTGCTCACCGAGCGGGGCCCCGGCCGGTACGGATTCCGCCACGTCCTGGCCTTGCGCGCCGTCTACGACACCGTCCCGGGACCGCGCCGGCGCCGCCTGCACGGCCGCGCCGTCGACGCCCTCTCCGCCCAGGGGATGCCCGCACTCGTCCAGATCGCCCACCACACCCGCCGCCTCGGCGACACCGCCGCCTGGCTGCCCCGCGCGCAGGCCGCCGCCGACCACGCCGCCGCCGTCGGCGACGACGGCATCGCCTCCGACCTCCTGGGGCAGCTCCTCGCCGAACCCGCCCTCCCGCCCGGCGACCGCACCCGCGCCGCGCTCGCCCTCAGCACCATCGCGGTGGACCGGACCGACCCCGCGGCGAGCATCGCGATCCTGCGCGGCATCGTTGCCGACCCGGCCCTCGCCACCGAGACCCGCGGCGAGATCCGCTTCAACCTCGGCCGGGCGCTGGCGAACACGGACGCCTACCGGGACAGCCGGGCGGAGCTGGAACAGGCGATCGCGGAGCTGGAGAGCAGGCCGGGGTCGGCCGCCGCCGTGACGGCGTGCCTCGGCTTCTACTCGGCGATGAGCCCCCGCGGCGGCCCCGCCGCCGAGAACCTGGCACTGATGGAGCGGGCCACCCGGCTGGCCGAGACGAGCGGCGACCCGGTCGCCCGGGCGGACGTCCTCGCCAACCGCATCAGCCTGCTCGAACTCCTCGGGCACCCGCAGGGCCGGGAGCTCCTGGAGCAGTTGCCCCGGGAGAGCACCGACCGCCGGGTCCTCCGCCACTGCGCCCGCGCCGTGCACAACGCGGCGTACAGCGGCCTCGCCCGCGGCTGCGACGACGCGGTGCGCGGCCTGCTGGGCGAGGCGGAGGACCTCTGCGACCGCGTCGGGTCCCAGTTCATGCGGCTGGGCTGCCGGCTGATCCGGCTGCACCTCGACCTCGCGGCCGGACGCTGGAACGGCCTCGACCGGACGATCGAGGCCATGCTGCTGGAGAGCGCCGAGGACAGCCCGCACCGGCTCGAACTCCTCCTGGCGAGGGGCACCCTGGACACCGCGCGGGGTCAGTGGAACGCCGCTCGCGAGGACCTGCTTCCGCTCGTCGACGGTCTCGACGAGGACATCGGCCCTCCGGCGGTCGCCGTGCTCGCCCGACTGGACCTGCTGGAGGGCGACGCCCCGGCAGCCTGGCGACGGACGGAACAGGCCCTGGCGTCCCGGCGCCGCAAGGGACTGTGGGCCCGGCCCGTCGACCTGGTCCCGACCGCCGTCGAGGCCGCCCTCGCGTGCGGCCTCCACGACGACGCGCGCCGGCTGACCGACGAGGCCGAGCGCGGCATCGCGGGCCTCGACGCGCCCGCCGCCACCGCGGGCGTCTCCTGGTGCCGCGGGATGCTCGCCGCCGACGCCGACCCCGACGAGGCCGTCGTCCACCTGGAACGCGCCCGCGCCCGGTACCGTGCCATCGGCCGCGTCCACACCACCGCCCGGGTCACCGAGCGGATCGGTCGGCTCGACCTCGCCCACCGCCCCGACTGGCCGGAAGCCGCAGTGAGCGCCCTCCAGGACGCCCTCGACATCTTCGACCGCCTCGGCGCCACCGCCGACGCCGCCCGCTGCGAACAGGCCCTCCGGGTCAGCGGGCATCAACGCACCGGGCCGCGCGGCCACCGCGTCCCCGCCGGCAGCCTCTCCCCCCGCGAACAGCAGGTCGCCGAATTCCTGGCCACCGGCGCCACCAACAAGGACATCGCCCGAACCCTGGCCCTCTCCCCCCGTACCGTCGAACACCACGTGGCCGGGGTCCTGCGGAAGCTCGGCACCACCCGCGACCACGTCCGCGACACCCTCGACACGACGGGGTGAGGCCTCCGCGGCTACGGACCGGACTCCGGGGAGCCGGGGCCGGCCGCCACGCGGAAGCCGATGTTGCCGGTCGAGCTGGCGGGGGTGTTGGAGCTGCGGGCGGCCACCCGGTAGCGGTTGCAGTACGAGGCGTGGCACAGGTGGGACCCGCCCCGCATCACCCGCGCGGTCCCGGCCGGCGGCCCGGCCGGGTCCCACCGGGGCCCGGCGAGGTGGAAGTCGGGGCTGAACCAGTCGGCGCACCACTCCCAGACGTTGCCCACGGTGTTGTACAGCCCGTAGCCGTTGGGTCGGAAGGCCCTGACCGGCGCCGTGCCCCGGTGGCCGTCCGCGGCGGTGTTCAGGGTGGGGAAGACGCCCCGCCAGATGTTGCACCGGTGCTGCCCGTCCGGGGCGAGCTCGTCTCCCCACGGGTAACGCTGCTGCTCCAGGCCGCCCCGGGCCGCGTACTCCCACTCGGCCTCGGTGGGCAGCCGGGTGCCGGACCACGCGCAGTACGCCTGCGCGTCGTGCCACGACACGTGGACGACCGGGTGGTCCTGCCGTGCCCCGACGGAGGACCCCGGCCCCTCCGGCGCCTGCCAATGCGCCCCGGCGACCTCCCGCCACCACGGCACCGCCGGCACCGCCGGCGAGCCGGCGGCGAGGCGATCGTCGAGGAAGCCCTCGAAGACGTAACTGAAGCCGTACCGCTCGGCCTCGGTGCGGTACCCGGTCGACGCCACGAAGGCGCCGAACCGGGCATTGGTCACCGTGACCGGCGCGATCCGGAACGCACCGAGCACGACCGGGCGGACCGGCCCCTCGCCGTCCGCCGGGTAGCCCTGGTCGTCGTCGGTGCCCATCAGGAACCGTCCGCCGGGCAGGTCCACGAGTTCCTCGGCCGGCGCCGACGGAGCGGCGGACACCGCGAGGACGGGGGCTGCCGCCGCCCCCTCGGGGGGGACGGCTCGCGGCGTGCAGTGGCATTCCATGGTGGCTCCTTGGGAAGGCCGAGGGTCCGGCGGCGGCCCCGACAGGGGCGCCGCCGGGGCTCCCGGGTCAGATGTGCCGGACGAAGGCGTTGGCCCAGGACGTGTGGTCGTAGCTGTAGCCGTTGCCCGAGTCCCGGACCACCAGGCGCAGCACGGAGACGCCGGTCAGGTCGACGTCGACCTTCCGCGACTTGGTGGCGGCCGTGAGGACTCCGCTGTCGAAGGCCTTGCGGCCGTCGACCCAGACCTCGGCGACGACGCTGCCCTGGTTGCTCTGATTGGCGGAGAAGTCGTCGATGCCGACCACCGCGGTGAACCGGGTGAACCGGCGGGCGAGCCAGTAGACGATCTCGGAGTCGGCGTGCACGCCGAGGCCCTTGGAGTAGACCGTCTTGTCGAGGGAGATGGGGGTGCCGTCTCCGGAGGCCTTGCGCCCGTTGCTGGTGTTGCGCTCGACCGGTCCCCAGCCGTTGGTGTCGCTGATCCACGCCATGTCGCCGAGCCAGCCGTCGATGGTCGGCGGCTCCGGCGGTGCGAAGGAGCAAGCCTTGACGAAACTCAGCGCGCGGCCGGCGAAGCCGGGCGCGGGCGGGGGGCGGGGCGGCCCCCCCGCCCCCCCCCCCCCCCCCCCCCCCCCCCCCCCCCCCCCCCCCCCCCGCGGCCGGGACGGCCAGGATCAGGGCCGGCGAGCCGGCCGGGATCTCGGGGCGCTCGGGACGACGGTGGCGCCCCCGCGCACGGGAGCCTGGC